>CAYXMO010000068.1:8436-12337 GCA_964465935.1 uncultured Rhizobium sp. | reverse complement strand
CATGCGCCCGCAGACGCGGGCGCGATGGGTGGGCGGGTCAAGCCCGCCCATGACGGAGTTGGTGAGCTCTACCGCCCCGCGGTGATCGCCATCGTGATCGTCTTGCCGTCGGGCGTGGTCTCGGTCCAGGTGTCGCCGACCTTATGATCGCCCTTGATCTCGTTGCACATCGTCGCCTTGCTGGGATCGGCCGGCGCCGGATCGGTCACGGTGAAGCAGACATGGGTGTCGTCCTTCCAGGCGAAAGTGCCCTTCGTGGTCTTGCCGCCCATCATCTGCTGCCAGGTGTTGTCGGGATTGACGTAGATCGTGATCTTGGTGCCGTCGGGCAACGTCTGCGTCACGGTATTGCCATAAGCCGGCTCGAACGGATTGGCGGAGGCAGCCGTCGAAAGCGCGGCGACCGCGGCCGCCGCAAGAATGATGCGCTTCATAAGAGAACCCCTTCCAGAAGCGGGCGGAACGCCCGCTTGCCGAATATGGGATTGGGCGCCTTAACCAACAAGGCCGCGCGCTAGTTTTGTGCGCGGCGCCCGCGGCATGGGCCGGTTGCGCTACTGAATCCCCGCCACCAGCTTCACGTCGCGCGCCACCCCGTTGACCGTCACGGTCCAGGTGTCGCCGACCTTGTGCGCCGCACCCGGAATGCAGACCGGATTGGTGATGCCGGGCGGCGGCGTGTCGTAGACACGGCAGAGTTGTCCCGTGCCGTCGATCGACCATGTGCCCTTGGTCGCCAGGCTCTGGGCGCCGGCGCTGAACGCCGCGTCGAACGTATGATCGGCGCGGTAATGCGTGCGGCTCTCGATCCCGCCGCCGGTCGAGATCACCGTGTTGCCGTAGGTACCGGCCATGATGTCGTCGGCGGCGAACGCCGCGCCCGCGTACAGCGCCAGCGCCGACGCCGCGATCAATATCCTGCGCATGTCGTTTCTCTCCTTGTCTTGCTTATTGGATTCCCGGCTTCAGCGTACCGGTGCGGACCTGGCCGTTGATCGTCACCGTCCAGGTGTCGCCGACGGCGTGCGACTCGGCCGGCGTGCACACCGGATTGGTCATGCCCGGCGCCAGCTGCTCATAGGTGCGGCAGAGCTTGCCGTCGGCGACCGACCAGGTGCCTTTGGTGCTGAGCGTGCCCTGCGCCCCGACCATGGTGACGTCGAAGGTGTGGTCGGCCTTGTAGTGGGTGCGGCTCTCGCCCGCGGCGCCGGTCGATACCACCGTGTTGCCGTAGAAATTGGCCATCACCTCGTCGCCCGCCAGGGCCGGTGCGGCGAGCATCAGCGACGCCGTCGCTGCGATCAAGAACTTGCGCATGTCGATGGTTCCTCGCTGTCGGTTATTGGACGCCGGCCTTCAATTCCAGATCGCGGCTGTTGCCGCCCATGGTCACGGTCCACTTGTCGCCGACCTTGTGCGCTTCCCAGGGCGTGCAGAGCGGATTGCTCGGCAAACCCGGCGGCGTGTCGCCGACATAGGTGCGGCAGAGCTGGCCCTTGCCGTCGATCGCCCAGGTGCCCTTGTAGTTGCGCGTCATGCCCATGCCCGAGCCGACGACGTCGAAGCTGTGATCGGCGCGGTAATGGGTGTTGGCGGTGAACATGCCGCCGGTCGACACGATGGTGTTGCCGAAATAGCCGGCCATCACCTCGTCGCCGGCAAGGGCGGGCGTCGCGGCGAAGGCGAGCAACGACGCGGCAAGCAAAATCCTATGCATGATCTCATGTCTCCTGATGGTTGATTCTTACGGTGTGGTTGCCGGTGCCGCGGACGCGGCCGCCGTTGCGGGCGCCGCCGGCGGCATCGGGGTTTCCGGCGCGATCCCCGCGACCAAAGTCGCGCTGCCGCCGTCCGGCAAGGTCCATTTGTCGCCGACGGCATGGCTCTCGAGCGGCGCGCAATCGGGATTGGTGATGCCGGGCGGCGCCGGATTGAAGGTACGGCAGAGCTTGCCGTCGGCCGTCACCTCCCAAGTCCCCTGGTAGTGATAGCTGTAGGCTGGCGCGACGCCGGAGAAATTGTGGTCGGCGGTGTAGTTGGTGTGCGACTCCAGGCCCTTGCCGTCGATCACGACCAGCGTGTTGCCGTAGGTCGAGGCCATCGGATCGGCATCGTCGGCCAGGGCGGCCGTCGCGCTGAGTGCCAGCACGCAAACGCCAAACGCAAGAAACTTCATGCGGTGTTCTCCTATTGGATGCCGGCGACCAGCGAGACCGTGTACGGCCCCGCCGTCCAGGTCTCGCCGACCTTGTGCTCCGACACCGGGGCGCAGGCCGGATTGGGCGTGCCGGGCACCGGCGTCGCGAAGCTGAGACAGATCGTGCCGCCGTCGATCTTCCACGTCCCCTTGGTCGTGGTCGCGCCCTGTTTGGCGGTGAAGGTGTGGTCGGCGGCGTAATAGACGTGGTTCTCGACGCCGTTGGCGTCCTTGGTGATCGTGGTGTTGCCGAAGCGCGAGGCCAGGACTTCGTCGCCCGCCAGCGCCGGAACGCCCGCGGCAATAGCGAGCGCCGCACCGAGCAGAATTGCACGCATCTCACTCTCCTAAGGGAAAACCGGCGCGGACCTTAGCCGAATTCGTTACGCGTTATAAGACAGCCGCAAACCCGGCGATGGCCAGGTGCAGCGCGCCAGCTTTCCGGTCGATGACATGGTGATGGTGGCCGTTCGCATGTCCTTGCCGCCCCAGCAGATATTGGTGCACAGCAGGTCGGGGAACGCGGTGTGCTCGAACTTCGGCGTGCCCGGCCAGAAGGTCGAAATCCCGCCGGCCAAGATTGTCGCAACGCACACCGCGCCGTCGGCCTGCACGCCGAGCGAATCGAAATAGGCCAGCCCCGGATAGGCGCCGACGAAATTGGCCGGCGTGAAGCCCGCCGGCACCGCCGCGACGCCGGGCGCCGTCAGCGGCAGATCCCACAGCCGCCCCGGCATCGTCTCGGCGTAGTAGACATGCATCCCGTCCGGCGACAGCCCGACGCCGTTGGGCGAGGTCAGCTCGCGCAGCACCTTGACGATCTTCGAGCCGTCGGCCTTGGCGTAGTAGAGCCCGCCATGCATGCGGCGCTCCGAATTGTTCGAAGCATGATCGGTGAACCAGAAGCCGCCGGCGGTGTCGAACACCAGATCGTTCGGCGCCATCAGCTGCACGCCGTCGCATTTCTCGTAGAGCACCTCCACTTTGCCGGTGGAGATGTCGACGCGCTCGATGCGCCCGCCCTTGTGCGCCGCCGGCGTATGGCCCGGGATCATCAGCCCGTTGACCATGTTCATCTCGAAATTGGAGCCGTTGTTGCAGACATAGAGCTGCCCGTCCGGCCCGATGGCGGCGCCGTTGGGTCCGCCGCCGGGCTTGGCGACGGTCTGCTTCTTGCCGGCCTTGGTGATGCGCGTGATCTCGCCCGACCAGATCTCGACCAGGATCACCGAGCCGTCGTCCATCGCCACGGGCCCTTCGGGGAATTTGAGGTCGGAGGCGATTTCAGTGAAGTCCATGGCGCGTTCTCTCCCGGTGTTTTCTGGAAGCGAGGCTAGCCGGTCGGGCATCGCCCGCAAAGTCGAGAACGCGCATAGGACGATTTTCGGTTGCAAATTCTGTATACTCTGGGTCAGCCAGCAGAAAGGCATGTTTGCAGTATGCCGAAGAAATTCAAATCGATACCCCGTTTCAAGAATGAAGCGGAGGAACGTAGCTTCTGGGAAACGCACGATACGGCTGATTATTTCGACTTGAGCAAGACGGTCCGGGCGCGCTTTCCCAATTTGAAGCCTTCGACGAAATCCATCTCGCTTCGTCTTCCGACGTGGCTGCTGAACGACATCAAGATCGCCGCCAACAAGCGGGACGTGCCCTATCAGTCGCTAATCAAGATGTGGCTGGCGGAAAAGGTCGGCTGATCGG
>CAYXMO010000068.1:0-8336 GCA_964465935.1 uncultured Rhizobium sp. | reverse complement strand
GTGCCCTATCAGTCGCTAATCAAGATGTGGCTGGCGGAAAAGGTCGGCTGATCGGGCGCGCACCAGCGTCACATAGGAATAGCGAACCCCCTCCGCCGTCGCGTGCTCCTCGCGCGCGATTTCGCGCCAGACAGCTTTGTCGAACGGCGCCATCCGCGTCTCGCCCGGCGGCGACAGATGCACCTGCGTCAACTCGATCCGCGCCGCCAGCGGCAGCGCCTGCGCGTAGATCTCCGCACCGCCGGCGATCGAGATCTCGGATGGGTTCTCCGCCCGCGCCGCCGCCAGCGCCTCGTCCAGCGCGTGCACCACCACCGCGCCCTCGGCGCGATAGGCCGCATCGCGCGTGATGACGATATTGGTCCGCCCCGGCAGCGGCCGCTTGGGGAAGCTCTCGTACGTCTTGCGCCCCATCACCATCGGCTTGCCGATGGTCAGCGCCTTGAAACGCTTCATGTCCTCCGGGATGCGCCACGGAATGCCGCCACCGGCGCCGATCACGCCATTGTCGGCCATCGCGAGGATAAGGACGATGCCGGCGCTCATCCTTGCCCCAGCGTCTTCAGCGCCTCGCCTTCCAGGCGATAGACGTACCAGCCGCTCACCGGCCGCGCCCCCAGGCTGTCGTAGAAGTCGATCGACGGCTTGTTCCAGTCGAGCACCGACCATTCCACGCGCTGCGCGCCCGCCGCCGCGCCGGTCTTGGCCAGATAGGCCAGCAGCGTCTTGCCATAGCCTTTGCCGCGATGGCTGGGGCGCACGAACAGATCCTCCAGATAGATCGCGCGCCGCGCCGCGAAGCTGGCATAGGTCCAGTACCAGGTCATGATCCCGGCCGGCTCGGCGCCCTCGAACGCGATCTCGCACTGGAGCAGCGGCTGGGCGCACAGGTAATCGCGGCGGATCACCTCCTCGGTGATGTGGAAGACGCCAAGCAGCTTCTCGTAATCGGCCAATTCGCGCAGCAAAGCGAGCACCAGCGCTTCCTCGCCCGGTCTGGCTTTGCGAATGAAAAAATCGGCCACGACGAGGTTCCGCGCTGCTGTGCGAGGGAACTCTAGGCGCGGCATTGCGGCAGGTAAACGAGTCATTCATGTGCGGTTCAGGATCGAACCACGATGGTCGGCGCCAAGCAGCGCACTCCTAGAACGGGATCGGACATGAGAAGAATTCTACTCGCCTCGGCGGCCGTGCTTGGCCTCATGATTGCCTCGCCCGCCCTGGCGATGCACGACCATCGCGGTGGTGATGGCGGCGGCAGCGAAGGTGGCGGCGGTGGCGGCGGCCAGGGCCACTGGAACGGCGGCGGCGGAGACGGTGGCTGGCACCACGGCGATGGCGGCGGCGGCGGCAGCAACGCCGCGCCATCCAGCGGCGGTGGCGGCGGAGGAGGCGATGGCGGCCATCATCACCATGACGATGGCGGCAGCAGCGGTGGTGCCAATCCGTTCGCCGGCGGCGGCGGAAGCGGCGGCGACGGCGGCTGGCATCATCACGACCGCGGCGGCAGCAGCAACGGCAGCGGCTGGAATGGCGGCGGCAGCAATGGCAGCGCCAACCCGTTCGCCGGCGGCGGCGGAAGCGGCGACGGCGGCTGGCATCATCGCGATCGCGGCGGCGACAACGGCGCCGGATGGAACCGCGGCAGCAACAATGGCGGCACCGGCGACAATGGCTGGCGCGATCGCGGCGGTTCGCGCTGGAACGGCGGCGACCGCAACGGACGTGGCGGCGACTGGCATGGGCGTGGCGGCGATTGGCGCGGCCGCGGCGGCGACTGGCATGGCGGCAGCCATGGCGACTGGAGCCGCTACAACCGCAGCTTCAACGCCCCGCACCGCTATCATTGGGGCAGCTATCACCGCCCCTATGGCTGGTACTACAACGACTGGGCGATCGGCGCCTTCCTGCCCAGCCTGTTCTGGTCGCAGAACTATTGGATCGACGACTACAGCTATTTCGATCTCGACGATCCGCCGCCCGGCACCGTGTGGGTCCGCTACGGCGACGACGCGCTGCTGATCGATCAGGACACCGGCGAGGTCATCCAGGTGGTGCGCGGGATCTTCTACTAGGCATCCCTGGTCCACGACTGCCGTTGGACGGCCGTCGTGGAGGATAACTTCAGGTGCCGGTTGGGATCTGCCAGCGCCCGTACAAATGCGCCAATTGGGGCGCCGGCACCCACCAGTCGTCCGCATGATTGGGCGGAGCCAGAAGCACGCGGATATGCGGCCATGCCGACAGCACGGGCTGTTCGAATGTCGCTCGTGCCGCGGCTTCGTCGATCCGGCCGGCGAGAATGCCGTCGGCCAGGCTTTCCAGAAACGCGAAGACTTTCGCCAGCATGGGCTTCTGCTTGGCGTATTCCGGACTGTAGCCGTCGAGGGCGAGTTCTCGCACCGTACGGCGCGCTTCGCGCAGGCGCTCCTCGTCCCAAGTCTCGATGAAGGCTTGGGCCAGACCGTTTGAAGTCAGAGGGGAGCGCCTCCACTCCTCGCGGGGAGTAAGGCGCCGCGGCGGACAAATGTCACGGCGAATACGGTTGCAGGCCGGACCCAGAGCGGCGACGAGGTTCGCGTCGGAGCGATCGGCGGCATTAGGTGAGCGGGATCAGTCCGAGCATGTCGGTGGGCAGATGCAGCGCCGGCGCGTCGCGCGGAACGACGAAATAGCAATTGTCGATTCCGAGCGCGCCGGCAAACAAGCCGAATTCGAAAACGACGTTGTCTCGCGCGCTGCGAACCTCCGCGCCACGAAGCATGAGGATGTCGTCGGGGGAAAACACCAGGACAGCACGGTCGTTCGCTCGCGCCGCCTTCACCAGCGCGGACAACGCGAAGCCGCTGGGTTTGAAGACGTCTTGATTCCAGACCGTCGGCTCGGAGTCATATTCGAGATTTTCCTGGATCGCATAAGCAACGTCGAGACCTTCGGCTGAAGAACCGATAAACAGCCGCGGCTTGACGCCACTCATTTCGAAACAAGGGCGGCGATGTGGGGATGGGTTTCGTAGTTTTCCAGCGTGAAGTCTTCGAACTTGAACGCGAAGATGTCGCGCACCGCCGGGTTCAGCCGCATCGTCGGCAAGGGATAGGGCTTGCGCGTCAGCTGCTCGCGCGCCTGGTCGAGATGGTTCAGGTAGAGATGCGCGTCGCCCAGCGTGTGCACGAATTCGCCGGGTTCGAGCCCCGTCACCTGCGCCAGCATCAGCGTCAGCAGCGCGTAGCTGGCGATGTTGAACGGCACGCCCAGGAAGATGTCCGCCGAGCGCTGGTAGAGCTGGCAGCTCAAGCGCCCCTTGGCGACATAGAACTGAAACAGGCAGTGACAGGGCGGCAGCGCCATCTTCGGCACGTCGGAGGGATTCCAGGCTGAAACAATAAGCCGCCGCGAGTCGGGATTGGCCTTCAGGTCGCGCACCAGATTGGCGATCTGGTCGATATGGCCGCCATCGGGCGTCGGCCACGACCGCCACTGATGGCCGTATACCGGGCCGAGCTCGCCATCGGCATCGGCCCATTCGTCCCAGATCGTCACGCCCTGGTCCTGCAGCCAGCGCACATTGGTGTCGCCGCGCAGGAACCAGAGCAGTTCGAGCACGATGGCTTTCTTGAACAGCTTCTTGGTCGTCAGCAGTGGAAATCCGGCGGCGAGGTCGTAGCGCGTCTGGTGCCCGAACACCGACAGCGTGCCCGTGCCGGTGCGGTCGCGCTTCTCCACCCCCGTCCTCAGGACCAATTCGAGCAGATCGTGATATTGGCGCATGGCTCTGGCTTTCGACTCGCCGGACAGTCTACCGCAGCGCCCGGCGCGGTTCACCGCGCCGGCGGCGCAAATTGTGGCCGTCCCCACAGACAATATAGATCGCAACGGCACCAGCGCCGGACAATTTTCGCAAATAAAGCATCAGATGTCGCGCGCGCGACACCGCGTTCTTCCAAGTCGCACTAGCGTCTGCGCGAGGCTTCCGGCTCCTCGGAAACTTGCGCACCTCCAGGCAGTGCGCTTCGGGCGCGGCCCGCTCGGCCTGCAATGGAGGGATGATATGGGAAATAGCGACAACTGGCAGCCGGCAACGGTTGTCAACCACAAGTTCCGCCCGCGCGGCGCACCGTCTGCCTGCGTCTTGGGACCGAACATTTACCTGATGTGGCGCCAGGCGCAGCAAGACGTCCACGAACCGGACATGATGCTCTATTCTGCGGCGCGGCGGGGCGTGCCGATGCCGATATGGAATGAATCCGGGAGCATCAACAAGCCCGGCGATGCCGCGGGCGAACCGCGCGCCGGCGTCTTCCAGGGCGGGCTGCTTGCGTTTTTTCTGGTATCCGTCGACTCCGGAACGGTCAATTTCACGCCCTTCCAAAATGGGCAGTGGCAGGAGCCGAAACCGGCCGGATTCGCCATATCGCTTGCCCCGCCTTCGGACGGCTGCGTCTTCAACGGCACGACCTACGACTTCACGATCAGGCCCGGCCAGTCGGAAGCGAGCGGGCCAATCCAATACATCTACTACGATCCCGGTAACCCCAGGAGCTTCAATGGCTGGGCCGGCGAGCCCCCGGGGACGATCAACGCCGTCGATTCCAGCCGGGAATCGCCGTCGCCGGTGGTGTTCGAGGACCACCGCAGCAAGAAGCCCGCGCTCTATCTCTTCTGGCGCTCTGCGTCGGGGCAAAGCATCTTTTATTCGCGGTCGACCGATGGCCGCCAATGGCCGCCCGGAACGGAGATCCTCTTTGACGGTCAGATTCTCTCCGACAACGCGCCGGCCGCCTGCGTCTGCAAGGACCGGCTCTACCTGTTCTTCCGCTTCACCGACAACACGATCCGGTATTCCACGTCGAGCGACGGCGTGGAGTGGGGCAAGGTCGAAAAGATCGACGGCGCGGAGACCGACGAGAGCCCCGCCGTGGTCGTCAGCGACGAAGGGACCAAGAGCTCGATCTACGTGTTCTGGCGCGCGCTCGACGGCAGCCTCAAATTCAGCGGGCTGGACAAGTAGGGTTCAGGGGGCGCCGCAGGCGGCGGCGCCCCCGATCCCTCGGCCCGGGGAATCTGACATGGGGTGCAACGCTTCGCGACAGCGGAAATCCACGCGAATCGCTCAATCCTTTGCGCGCATGGAGGCCGCCGGCGGCAGGAGCGCCCCGCCGCGGACGACCGCCAGCAGGAACGTCGCCAGAAAAACCGCGTTCGGAATCGCGTTGAATCCGTAGCCGGTGGCGATCGAGATCGGCGTATCGACAACGAACCAACTCACGACGCCGCATGTCGCCAGTACCCAGACGGGCCGGCCCTGCGGGCCCAGCCGGATCGCGGCATCGATCGTGGCCAGCATGGTCACGCTCCAGCCGATGCTCACGGCGCCAAGCACCCCAAGGGTGAACCGCGTCTGGGAATCGAGAAGCAGCGCCTGCGGTCCGTTGAGCAAGGCGAAGAAACCGCGTACCGGGCCGCTGGTAAGCGCAAAGCCGCCGCCGGCCAGAACCGCGCCGAACACGCCTGCCGCTCCGCACCACAGGATCAGCCAATTGCGCCAAAAGCCCGACATCGCGCGATCCTTCAGCGAAGCTCGATCGACAGAGCGGCTGCCGCCGACAGCGCCATGCCGGCATCGAAGAAATAAAGCGCGCGGATGGTCGGGTTGTAGCGGCCGGCCCCCAAATCCAGCGCCAGGCTGATCAGGCGCCCTGCCGTCAGGCCGCCGAACGTCACCAGCAGCAGGACCAGCGTCCACGCCGCGGGCGTCCATCCCGCCACCGCCGAAGCCGCCAGCGCGCCGCAGAAAAAGAAGAAGCCGCCATATTGGGCGCGCATCTCGTTCAGGCCGCTGGGCGCCTGCGGCACCAGCCCGAGCAGGCCGGCGACGACGGCCGGCCGCAGCACCGTGACGGCGCCGAAGGCGAGCCCGCCCAGCGCCGCAAATCCCAGCAACCCCGTCACAAGAACCCCTGTCATGTCGGCCTCCGCTTTAACATAATTGAATTATGTTAGATAATTCGAAGATGTCAAGTGATTCTCGCCGCGACCTCAACGCCCAGGTGACCCGCGCCGCCATCGTCGTTGCCGGGCGCAAGGCCTTCGGCCAGGTCGGCTTCGCCGCCGCCGGCCTCGGCGCCATCGCCAAAACGGCGCGCGTCACCACCGGCGCGCTCTATCACCACTTTGCCGACAAGAAGGCCCTGTTCCGCGCCGTGGCCGAGGACCTGGAAGAGGAATTGCTCCGCCGCGTCGCCGTCCTCATCGCCAGGGAAAGCGAAGCCAAGGCGCAGCTGCGCGTGGGCATCCTGGAGACGCTGAATCTGGCGACGGAGCCGAACGTCGCGCGCATCCTCATCCACGAAGCACCCAGCGTGATCGGCGGTGCTGAGTGGCGCGAGATCGAGAAGCGCTACGCCTTCGGTGCCCTGATCGGCATCCTCACTTCTATCCAGGCGGGGGGCACAAGCCGCATCCGCGATCCCGAACTCACCGCGTCGATCCTCTTGGGCGCGCTGATCGAAGCAGCGACGACAATCCTGCTGTCGCCGGACAAGAGCAAAGCTCTCGCGGACGCCCACGCCACGATGCGCGATCTGGTGGACGCGTTGACCTAACCGACGCGCGCCTTGCGCAACGCATCGTTGATGCGGCCTTGCCAGCCGGCGCCCGTGGCGCGGAATCGCTCCACGACATCCTTGTCCAGCCGCAGTGTGACCTGCTGCTTGGTCGGCGCCTTCTGCGGCCCGCGCTGGCCGCGTTTGCGCCAAAGCGTGACGAGTTCCGGCAAAACTTCCGCCGTGGGACGGAAATGGCGGAAGTCCTCTGCGGTAAGCTCTCGCACTTCGCCATCCGCATCAATGAGCGGCTTTCTTTTCTTCATACTTCCTGACCTCGCGCGCATTGGCCTTGCGAAAACTGATGACCCGCGTGCCACCCTCTATCGGCGTATGGCAAACGACGTGCAATCGCTTGCCTATAAAGCCGAACGAGATTTTCCGCGGCTCGGGATAGGGAAAGCGCAGATCGTCGAATGTCTGCGAGGTTCCCCAATCGAACAATTCCACCAATTCAAAACGAAGCCCGCGCTCCCGCGCGTTCTTCTCACTTTTCGCCGGATCAAATTCCAGCTTCACATTTATTCGTAGTTACGATTAAATAGGAAGTCAAGCGCTTTAATTCTTAAGACGCAATCCCTATATTTGAGGGGCTGGCTTGCCAGCTATGGCGATAAACGACTGCGTAATAAGCGGCCCGGACCCGGGGGCGGTACCCGGCGCCTCCACCACGAACCCTCCGAAGCCTTTGGCGTAGGAGGGCTGGTGCTGGGGGCGAAACAGGATCGACGGACGTGTAAAGGCTGTTCTTTCGCTCGGTATGGTATCCGCCGTTATCGGGCTACTCGTACAGGTGCCAACGATAATGAAATGGCCCTCGCTGCCTAACGTAAGTTAGCCAAGCGCGGTTGGGGACGCACCGGGCAACAGAAGCGTCCCACTTTCATTTCGATACGTTGTGCGTCCCCTTATTTTCGTGGCGCTCCGGCTCACGCCTACGCGCTCGGGGCACCGGGCAACAGAAGCCCCCACTGAATTTTCATTCGACTTGCAGAACGCTCTCCCCTTCGCATCCGAAGGGGAGAGTTTTCCGCTGCGTATTACAGGACGTTGTAGGCGCCGCCGTCGAGTGCGCAGAGATTCTGGTTCTTGTAGACCTTCTGCGCGTTCTCAAAGACGACCTTGACGTCGTAATGGCAGACGGTGAGACCGTCCGCGATGGTGACCTCCAGATCGGCGCCGGGCTCGACTTCACCGCTCAGGATATTCTCTTCCCAGCTGTTGGTGCTGACGTGCGAGACGTAGACCTCGGTGATCGTCTGGTTGGTGTTGTTGTGCACCTCGAAATGAAGATCCTCGGCGAACACGGGGGTCGCGGCGAGAACCGCCGCGGCAATGGTGGCAATGGCTACAAATCTCATTTTACTGGCTCCCTTCGGCACGAAGCGGACTACCCGCGGCGTCGCCAACGTGAATGCTAATTCATGTTTACGACGGAAGCTAGCGCCGTCAGCATCTAGAGGCTGCCCTCTTCGTCTTCGCGCGTGGCGAGCGACGTCGTGCTGGTTTCGGCCAGCGCCGCGGCCCGCTCCGCTTCCAGCTGCAGCCGCTTCTTGCGCGGCTCTTCGACCAGCGTGACCAGCAGCACCAGCGCGATCGCCTCGCACACGATCGCGACCCAGAACACCGTGAAATAGCCGAAGCTCAGCGCGATGGCGCCGCCGATCAGCGGCCCGGCGGCGCTCATGATGCTCTCGGCGGTGTTGGAGAAGGCGAGCCGCATCGCCATGTCGT
>CAYXMO010000067.1:0-12393 GCA_964465935.1 uncultured Rhizobium sp. | reverse complement strand
CCTTCAACGAGGCGTGGCTCTTGATCGGCGCGCTGTTCGCGCTGTCGCTGCTGGTGGTGCCGTTCATGCGCCTGCGCAAGTCGGCGATGGGTCCGGGCACTGAAGGTTAGAGTGGGTTGCGATCCATCGAATTATTTCCTTGCACAACTCTCGTCATGCTGAGGTGGCCGCGAAGCGGCCCTCGAAGCACGCACGTTCAGCGCGTCGGTGCGCTGCCGCTACCGACCCTTCGAGGCTCGCTGCGCTCGCACCTCAGGATGACGGCTGGCTGGTTCAATTTGATCGCAACAACTCTAAGCGTGAGCGAGTTCCACCTGCACCACATCGCTGCGTTCGACCGCGAAGGCGGCGGCGCACATGCCCAGATAGAACTGCCAGTTGCGCAGGAATTTCTGGTCGTGGCCGAGGTTCAGAATGTCGTCGGTGCGCTCGCGCATTTTGCCGGACCATTCGCGCAAGGTGCGGGCGTAGTCCTGGCCGAAGGAGAAGCTGCCGGCGACCTTGAGGCCGGCGCGCTCGGCTTCCTCGCGGAAACGCGCCAGCGACGGCAGCATGCCGCCGGGAAAGACATAGTGGCGGATGAAGTCGGAGCGGGTGCGATAGCCGGCGAACAGCTCGTCGCGGATGGTGATGGTCTGGATCACGGCGCGGCCGCCGCGCTTCAGGCGTTCGGCGACGGTCTGGAAATATTGCGGCCAGTAATGCTCGCCGACCGCTTCGAACATTTCGATGGAGACGATGCTGTCGAAGGTGCCGCGCACCTTGCGGTAGTCCTCCAGCCGGACTTCGGCGTCACGCCCCTGCAGGCGCTGGCTGGCATAACGGTGCTGCGACGGCGAGATCGTCAGGCCGGTGACGGTGTGATCGCGTGCCGTGGCGCGGTCGGCAAAGCCGCCCCAGCCGCAACCGATTTCCAGGATCGAGGATTTGCCGCCCGGCAGCTTGCTCAGGATGCGGTCGTATTTGCTCCGCTGGGCGGTCTCCAGGTCGTTGGCGCCGCCGCCGAACAGCGCCGAGGAATAGGTCATGCTGGGATCGAGCCACAGCGCATAGAAATCGTTGCCGACGTCGTAGTGATCCTGGATGTTGCGCGACGAGCCTTTGACCGAATTGCGCCGCAGCAGCGAGTCGTGGAGCACGAAGGCCAGGCGCTGGAACAGATTGCCGTCGGCAAAGCCGTCGAAGCGGTCGATGTTCACCAGGAACAGCGACACCAGGCCTTCGATGTCGTCGGTTTCCCACATCCCGTCGATATAGGCTTCACCCAGGCCGATATCGCCGCGCGCCAGGCACAGCCGCAGCACCTCCCAATCGTTGATCTTGAAATAGCCGCGCGGACCGGGCGCAGTGCCCTTGATCGTGACGCTCTCGCCGTCGGGATTGGTATAAGTGAGGCTGCCATGGCGCAGGCTCTGCACCGCGGTGCGCCACTTCTTCTCGATCACAAAGGACGGGATGAGGCCCATCGTCTTCACTCCAGTGTTTGAGAACGCGCGAGGCCGCTTCAGGCGGCGCGCGCGCCGGCAAATTCTTCGCTGTTCCAGGACGGTTCCGCGAACGCCGGCTGCGGCGCCTGCCACGGCGTCTCGCAGCCCAACAGGCGCGCGACATGCACGGCGCTGGCCAAGCCGTCCTCGTGGAACCCGTGGCGCAGATGCGCGCCGCAGAACCAGGTGCGGCGGCGGCCCTGCATCGCCTGCACCTGCGATTGCGCGGCGATGGCGCCGTGGTCGAACACCGGATGCTCGAATTCGTGGCTATCGAAGATCTTGCCCGGATCGATCGGCGTCTTGGGATTGAGGGTCACGAACAGCGGTGTGTCGTTGGAGATCCCCTGCAGCAGGTTCATCCAATAGGTCACCGACAGCGCCGGATCGGACAGATTGCCGTCCGAGACGTAGTTCCAGCTCGCCCAGCAGCGCTTGCGCTTGGGCATGACCGCGGCGTCGCGGTGCAGCACCGCGGTGTTCTTCTGGTAGCGGAAGGCCGACAGCACGGCGCGCTCCTGGCCATCGGCATCGGCGAGCAGGCGCAGGCTCTCGTCGCCATGGCTGGCGAACACGACATGGTCGAAGGCTTCGCGACTGCCCTCGCTGTCGAGCACGCTGGCGCCATGGGCGTCGCGCATCACCGATACGGCGCCGCAATGGCTGCGGATGCGGCTCGCGAAGGACTGCGTCAGCCGCGCGACATATTCCTGCGAGCCGCCGGTCACCGTGTACCATTGCGGCTGGCCGCTGGCGCTGAGCAGACAGTGATTGGCCATGAAGCGGATCAGGGTCTGCGCCGGGAAGCGCAGCATTTCGGCAGGTGGGCAGCTCCAGATCGCCGCCGCCATCGGCAGCAGGTAGAAGCGGCGGAACCAGTCGCCTAAGCCCAGCGTCGCGATCAATCCGTCCAGGGTCAGATGGGGATGACGCTCGGCCGTTGCCTCAGCCATCGCATTGAACTTGAAGACGTCGCGCACCAAAAGAGCGAATTTCGGCCGCAGCAGGTTGCGCCGCTGGCCGATCACCGTGTTTA
Source organism: uncultured Rhizobium sp. (assembly GCA_964465935.1). Lineage (GTDB taxonomy): Bacteria > Pseudomonadota > Alphaproteobacteria > Micropepsales > Micropepsaceae > Rhizomicrobium. The sequence goes on along the minus strand of CAYXMO010000067.1, from coordinate 9,870 downwards.
GGTCCTTGGCGCCCCATTCCAGCCAGCCGTTCCGGATCGAGGCGGCGAAGGTCATGTCGCTCTTGTGCACCGGCACGCCCAAATGCCGGAACATCGCGGTGAGCTGCGGATAGTTCTTCTCGTTGAAGACGATGAAGCCGGTGTCGACCGCAATGATCTTGCCATCATAGTCGACGGTCACGGTGCGGCTGTGGCCGCCGATGCGCGCCGCCTTCTCGTAGACGGTGACGTCGTGGCGGCGGCTGAGCAGATAGGCGGCGCCCAGCCCCGAAATGCCCGTTCCGATGATCGCGATCTTCGCCATGTGCCCATCCGCCGGTTTGCAGGTGATACGGGGCGGCGGGCGGCGCGGATCAGGGGTGATCCAAGCCTGGGCGGCGCGCGTAGAACGGCCATGGAAGCGCTGCGATGACCCGCTACCTGGCTGCCTACCTCGCCGCCGCCGTGGCGATGGCGGCGCTCGATCTGGGCTGGCTGAGCTATGCCGCCAAGGCGTTTTTCGAGCCCGCCGTCGGAAGCCTGTTGGCACAAAAGACCAACACGCTGGCCGCCGTCCTGTTCTATGTTCTCTACGTCGCCGGCATCGTGCTGTTCGCGGTGACAGCGGCCTTGCGCAGCGGCGATTGGACGGCGGCGCTCATGATGGGTGCGGCCTTCGGCTTCTTCGCCTATGTGACCTACGACCTGACCAACATGGCGACGCTCAAGGTCTGGCCGGGTTGGCTCGCTGCGATGGATATCGCCTGGGGGACGTTCGTGACCGCTGCCGCCGCCAGCGCCGGCTATTGGGCGGCGTCGCGTATCTCGTAAGCGCGCGCCGCACGCCCGGCCCATAGCGCGATGGCGAGACATGCCAGCATCGTCAGCGACGCCAGGAAGAAGGGCAGGCCTGGGACGTGCCATTGCGGGTGTCGCACCGCCCAGGCGAAGGAGAGACCGTAGAGCAGGGGGCCCAACACCCCGGCGATACCGGCGATGCTCTGATTGGCGCCTTGCAGCTGGCCTTGCTCGCTGGGTCCGACGCGCCGCGTCATCAGGCCTTGCAGGCCGGGCACCAGCAATTGCCAGAACGCGTTGAAGGGCACGCCGATCAGGTACAGCCAAGGATTGGGCGCATAGCCGACCCAGGCGAGGCCGACGATCGGCAGCGCGGCGCCGGTGATCAGGCAGGCGCGCTCGCCGAAGCGGCGCACGAACGGCCCGACCACGAAACTCTGCACCAGCACGCCGACGACGCTGATGCCGGCCATGAAGAATCCGGTCAAGCCCGGCGACCACCCGAAGCGATAGCCGGCGTAGAGCACGAACACGCTCGGCCACACCATGTTGGCGAGCTGGTTGAGGAATCCGACGCTCGCCAGCGGCAGCAGCTCGTGATGCGAGCGCAGCAAGCGGAGCGAGCCCAAAGGGTTGGCGCGGCGCCAATGGAACGCCGTCGTGCGCTTTGCCGGCGGCAGCGATTCGGGAACGACGAAGAAGCCGTATAGCGCGTTGATCAGCGTCAATCCCGCCGCCACCAGGAAGGGCAGGCGCAGATCAATGTTGCCCAGGGAGCCGCCGACCGCGGGTCCGACCAGGAAGCCGAAGCTGAACGCCGCGCCCATCCAGCCGAAGGCGCGGGCGCGCTTGTCCTGCGGCGTGACGTCGGCGACATAGGCGTTGGCGGTGGAGAACACGCCCGAGGTCATGCCGCTGATCAGCCGCCCGACGAACAGCCAGCCGATCGACGGCGCGAACGCCATGAACAGAAAGTCGAGACCCAGTCCCGCGATCGAGACCAGCAGCACCGGCCGCCTGCCATAGCGGTCCGACAACAGGCCGAGGATGGGGCCGGCGAAAAAGCTCATCAATCCGCCGAACACGAAGAACGAGACGCTCCAATCGGTCGCGCTCGCGGTATCGCCGCCGTTGAACTGCTTGAGCAGGTTGGGCAGCACCGGCACCATGATGCCGATGGTCATGGCGCAGGCGATGGCGCTGACGAAGATGAAGCCGAAGGCGGCAGGGCGGCCGCCGGAAGGTGCGGTCGGCTCGCTCATGACGCGGCGTGCCGCGTGAAGAGGCCCGTCAGTGCCGGAACCGCGTAGATCGGGAAGATTTCCCCCGCCGTCATGCCGCGCGCCCAGACGTCGATATAGGCCGACAGGTTGATGGTCGCCATCACCATCTCGGCGGCGATCAATGGATCGACGGCGCGGATCGAACCGTCGGCGATGCCGTCGCTGATCGTCGCGGCGAAGCGGTGGGCGACGCGCTGGAAGGTCTGCACCACGCCGGCGCGCGCCGGCAGCGGCAGCGCGCTCAAGGCATGGGCGCGCAGCAGGCGCCTGCGGCCCGAAGCGTTGTCGGCGACCAGACGGCCGACGGCGCGGCACAACCGCTCCCAGCCGCTGCCGCCGCCCGCCGCCGCCCTGGTCTGGGCTTCGCGCATGATCGCGAAGGTACGCTCGAAACAAGCGGCGACGAGGTCGGTCTTGTCGCTGTTGTGGTAGTAGAACGAGCCCTTGGTGACGTTGAGCTTGGCCGAGATGCGGTCCACCGAGGCGCCGCGAAAGCCCAACGCGTTGATGAGCTCGGTGGCGGCGATCAGGAAGGTCTCGCGCGATACCTCTTGCGTGCCGGGAACGAGTTCGGGCGCCGGAACTTGCGGATCGGTCCAGGCCCGGCCCGGCGCCGCGATGCCGTGGAGCATCAGGTCGGTCAGCCGCGCCGCCGCCCGCGCGTAATCGGCCTCGTCGTAATTCTCCAGCCACACCCGCGCCCACATCGCCTGCTCGATCACGAAGCGCGCCCGCGCCTTGCGGGCATCGGCGCTCATCCAGCCGGCGCCGGCGAAGATCGCCTCGATGGAATCGAACAGGGCGGCGAACGCGCCCATGACGCGGGCGCGGTGCGGCTCGTCGAGCAGGCGGATCTCGTTGAAGGACGCGAGCGGCGCTTCCTCGCCGCTGCGCACCCGGCGGCGCAGCGCGAAGCTGAGCTCGATGAACCGCGTCAACTGGTCGGGCGGCGTGGGCTCGCGCAAAGCCGCCGCCACGACGTCCTGCATCCGGTCCAGCGCCGACAGCAGGCAGGTGGCGGCGAGCTCCTCCTTCTTCTTGAAGTAATAGGCCAGGCTCGCCGGATGCATGCCCAGGCGCTTGGCGACGCCGGCCAGCGTGAAGCCGCCGACGCCGTCCTCGTTCAAGACGTCGGTCGCGGCGCCGACGATCTCGTCGCGCTTGGCGGAATAGCGTGTCTGTGCAAGCCCCATGGCGTCGATGATGGGGTATCGCGCGAGGCGAGGCAATCGCTCGACAGACCTGCGCCCGGCCACTAGCTTGCGCGCCGGCGAAGGGGATGGGCGCGATGCGGTATCTGAAGATCGGCGGGATCGCGCTGGCGGCGTTCGTCGTGCTGGCGCTGGCCGGCATCATCGCCGCCGACCGCCTGGCGCAGCCGGCGCCGCCGGACCTGTCGCTGCTGATCGCCAAGGCGGCGCGCTACGATGCCCGCATCCGCCGCGACAGCTGGGGCGTGCCGCACATCCTGGGCAAGACGGATGCCGATGTCGCCTTCGGCGTCGGCTTTGCCCATGCGCAGGACGATTTCGCCACCATCCAGGACGTCGCGCTGGCGACCCGCGGCACGCTGGCCGCCAGCAGCGGCCTCTCCGGCGCGACCACCGACTATCTCGTGCGCCTCTTCCGCGTCTGGGAGACCGTCAATGCGCGCTATGAGAAGGACCTGCCGGCCGACGTGCGGCGGGTGGCGCAGGCCTATGCCGACGGCGTGAACTACTACGCGGCATTGCATCCCGATCAGGCGAAGACCGGCCTGCTGCCGCTGACCGGCAAGGACATCGTCGCCGGCTTCGTGTTCAAGACGCCGCTGTTCTACGGCCTCGATTCGACCTTGCGCAAACTCACCGCCGACACGGGCGGCGCGCCGTTGCCGGAGATCGGCTCGAACGGCCTGGCGGTCGGCCCGCACCGCTCCGCCGACGGCGCGACGCGGCTGCTGGTCAATTCGCACCAGCCTTATACCGGCCCGGTGGCGTGGTACGAGGCGGTGCTGCAATCGGGCGAGGGCTGGCACGTCGCCGGCGGGTTGTTTCCCGGCTCGCCCTTCATGCTGCACGGCCACAACGCGCATCTGGGCTGGGCCAACACCGTCAATTCGCCCGATCTGGTCGACATCTACAAGCTCACGATCAATCCGGACAACGACAACCAATACCGCCTCGACGGCAAATGGCGCGACTTCGAGAAGAGCGATGCCGCGATCCGCGTCAAGCTGCTGGGTCCGCTGTTCTGGACCTTCCACCGCGACGTCTTGTGGTCGGCGCACGGCCCGGTGTTCAAGACCGATCACGGCGTCTTCGCCATCCGCTATGCTGGGATGAACGAGGTCCGCCAAGTCCTGCAATACTATCGCCTCAACAAGGCGCGCGACCTGAACGAGTGGAAAGCCGCGATGCGGCTGCAGGCGCTGCCCAGCATCAACTACATCTATGCCGACGAGCACGGCACCATCGGCTATGTCTACAACGCGCAATTCCCGGTGCGAAAGCCGGGCTTCAATTGGCAAGGCTTCCTGCCCGGCGACCGCTCCGACCTGATCTGGCACGCCTATCTGCCGTTCGAAAAGCTGCCGCAGCTGTGGAATCCCAGGTCGGATTTCGTGTTCAATTCCAACAACACGCCGTTCCACGCGACGGCGCCGGAAGATGACCTGAAGCCGTCGGATTTCTCGCCGACGCTGGGCATCCAGACCAACATGACCAACCGCGCGATGCGCGCCTTGGAGACGTTCGGCGCCGATCCTTCGATCACCGCCGACGAATTCCGCACTTACAAGTTCGACCTCAGTTACAGTGCCCATTCGGACATCGCGCGCCTGATCGCCGAGATCCTGCGCGCCGATCCCGGCGGCGACGCCGACCTGAAGGCGGCGCAGGCGATCCTGAAAGCGTGGAATCGGCGCACCGACATTCACAATCGCGGCACGGCGCTGGCCGTTTTGATGGGCGTGCGGGCGGCGCCGTCCGCGCCTGGCGGGCCGTGGAAAGAACCCCCGCTGGACGCGCTCAAAGAGGCGATTTCAATCCTGAAGGATCATTTCGGCCGTCTCGACCCCGAATGGGGTGCGGTCAATCGCTTTCGCCGCGGCGCCTTCGACGTGCCGGTCGATGGCGGGCCCGACGTCTATCGCGCAGTCTATGGCAAACAACAGGATGACGGAACGCTCACCGCCGTCGATGGCGACACCTTCATCATGTTCGTGACCTGGGACAAGGACGGCAAGCTGTCGTCGCAGAGCATCCACCAGTTCGGTTCGGCGACGCTCGACGAAACGTCACCGCACTATGCCGACCAGTCGCCGCTGTTCGTGAAGATGCAGATGAAGCCTGTCTGGTTCACCGAAGACCAGCTCAAGGGCCACATCGCCGCCGATTATCGGCCAGGCCCCTGACAAGACGGGCCGGCACAGCTGCGCCGGCCCGATCTGTGGCAACTGCCGCGACTAACCGCCGGCGGCCGGCAGGGACTTGATCTCTTCATTGCTCAGCGAGGCGACCAGCAGGTTGCGCGAGGCGTCGTAGCTGAGCTCGCCGGCCGAAAGCGCCACGGTCTTGGAATTGTCGGCCAGCGCGACATCGACGATCGACGGCTTGCCGTCGCTTCCGGTCACGACGTCCTTCACGGTGCCGATGGCCGTGCCGTCCGACGCCTGCACCGCCGCGTTGTTCAGCGCCGGCAGGCTCGCCAGCGATTTCAGCGGCGTCGCACCGGCGGCTGGCGCGGGCGCCATGGCCGTATCGGTGGTGGGAGCGGCCGCGGCAGTCGTCATCGGGGCCGGCGCCGCGGTGGGCGTTCCGGCTTGCGCATTGGCGAGCGCCTGCGCGTTCAGCGCATCGGTCTGCTGCATTTCTTCCGGCGTCGCCGGATGGCTGGTATGCGCGAAAACCGGCGTGACGCTCAGCATGCCCGCGAGCGCAACGGCCGCTGCGCCGCCCAACGCAAAGGTTCTGCTTTTCATGGCGTGATCTCTCCTTGACGGGTTAGGGGACGAGGCTCGTCCGGTACGAGAGCAACGCTGCGTGCCGCAAGCTGTTCCGGCGCGAACCGTGGCGATATTGCGGCCCGGTTCCGGGAACCCGCCTGCGCCCATCCCGTTGTGTCTTGCATCGAGGAGAACCCCATGCCGCGCGGCGACAAGTCCAGCTACACCGACAAGCAGAAGCGTCAGGCCGAACACATCGAAGAAGGCTACGAGAAGCGCGGCACGCCGAAGCGCGAAGCCCAGCGGCGCGCCTGGGCGACGGTCAACGCCGAGACTCATGGCGGCAAGAAGAGCGGCTCGGGCCGCGGCCGCAAGGAAAACCACGCGCCGTCGCGCAAGGGCGGCAGGCTCGGCGGCGCGGCGTCGGCGCGCCGTCCGGCGGCGAAGCGTTCCGCGTCGGCGAAAAAAGCCGCGGCCACGCGCAAGCGGCGCGGGCACTGACGAAGTTCCCGGAACCGCGCTGCGTTCGGCGTGTTCCCCTTTCATCGATCGGATGAGGATTTCCCATGCTCGGCACGATTTTGATCATTGTCCTGCTGCTGCTGCTGTTCGGCGCCTGGCCGTCCTGGCCCTACAGCCGCGGCTGGGGCTACTACCCGAGCAGCGGCCTCGGCCTCGTGCTTGTCGTGGTCCTGGTTCTCGTTCTCGCCGGCCGGTTCTGAGCGGGGGCGCGCGATGACGAAAAAGAAACTGCTCGACGATGTCGTGCAGGATCCCGTGCGCTATCACCGCGCGCCGCTCGATGTCGTGCGCGACCGCCGCTTCAGCGACGAGGAGCGGCTGCAGATTTTGAGCGCCTGGGAACGCATGATCCGCGCGCAGGACGGCGAAGGCGAGACGCAGCGGCTGCAAATCGTGAGCGACGCCAAGCTCGAACTGGAACGGCGGCGGCCCGCCGCCGGAGCCTAAGGAGAACCCCGATGCCTTATGTCCCTGCCGATACTCCCCGACGCGTCGTCCCCACCGAGCGGGCGCGGCAGGGCGAATCCACCGGCCATGTCCGCTATGTCCTGGGCAGCAGCCTGGTTCTGGCCGTCCTGGCCGGCGTTTTCCTGTACGTCCTGTACTAATCGGGCAGCATTGCCGCGCCTCCCTTGACGCCGCCCGGGGCTGTTGCCACCAAGGCCGCGCAAGGAGATTTGCGTGGCCGAGCTTTCCATCGTCCTGCCGACCTACAATGAGCGCGGCAATGTCGCCGAGCTGGTGCGGCGGCTCGACCGGGCGCTGGCCGGCGTCGCCTGGGAAGCGATCTTCGTCGACGACAATTCGCCCGACGGCACCGCCGACGCCGCCAAACAGATCGCCGATGCCGATCCGCGCGTGCGCTGCCTGCGCCGGGTGGGGCGGCGCGGCCTCGCCGGCGCCTGCATCGAAGGCATCCTGTCCTCCAGCGCGCCCTACGTCGCCGTCATGGACGCCGACCTGCAGCACGACGAGCAGGTGCTCGTGGCGATGCTAGACAAGCTGCGCGGCGGCGCCTTCGATCTCGTCGCCGCCAGCCGCTATGTCGAAGGCGGCAGCGCCGAGGGCTTGAGCACCAAGACGCGCGGCGCGCTGTCGGCGCTGGCGACGGCGATCACGGGCAAGCTGCTGTCGGTGTCGCTCAGCGACCCGATGAGCGGCTTCTTCATGCTGCGCCGCGACCGCTTCGACGCCATCGCCGACAGGCTGTCGCCCGCCGGGTTCAAGATCCTGCTCGACATCGCGGCGACGGCGGGCCCCTCCTTGCGCATCGCCGAGCAGTCCTTCGTCTTCGGCAAGCGCGAACAGGGCGAGAGCAAGTTCAACATCCAGATCGGTCTGGAGTTCCTAGGCCTGCTGTTCGCCAAGCTCACCGGCGACCTGGTCGAGCCGCGCTTCATCTTCTTTCTCCTGGTCGGCGCCACCGGCCTTGTGGTGCATCTGGCGGCGCTGAAGATCGCGCTGCTCGCCGGCGCGCAAACCTTCCAGGCGGCGCAGATCGTGGCGACGATCGTGGCGCTGACCTCCAATTTCCTGCTCAACAACGAGATCACCTATCGCGACCGCCGCCTCGAGGGCCTCTCGCTGCTGCGCGGCTTCGCCGTGTTCTTCCTGTTCTGCTCGATCGGCGCGCTGACCAATGTCGGAATCGCCTCCTGGGCCTACTCCGCCGAACCGGTGTGGTGGGTCGCCGGCGCCACCGGCGCAGTGATGGGCGCGCTGTGGAACTACGCCATGTCCAGCCTCTTTGTATGGCGCACGCGATGACGCCGGCCTCATATAGCGACGTGTCCGCCGAAGCCTCGGCGAAGGCGGAAGCGATAGGCCAAAAAAAAGCGGTGAGACGGTTTCTCATAGCCATCGCTGCGTTGACCGTGCTGCGCTTCGTGGCCGCGGCGGTGCTGCCGCTGTCGGCGGACGAGGCGTATTACTGGCTGTGGTCGCGCCATCTCGCCGCCGGCTATTACGACCACCCGCCCGCCATCGCCTTCGCGATCCGTTTCGGCACGCTGCTGTTCGGCGCGACCGCATTCGGCGTGCGCCTGGGGCCGCTGCTGCTGTCGGTGTTGGCGAGCGTCCTGGTCTGGCGTGCCGGCGCGATCCTGCTGCGCGGCGAAACCGCCGGCGCGCGCGCCGCGCTGTTCTTCAATCTCACGCTGATGGTCTCGGTCGAGACACTGGCCGCGACGCCCGACGCGCCGTCGGTCGCGGCGGCGGCGGCGGTGCTCTACGCGCTCGCCAAGCTGCTCGAGACCGGCAAAGGGACATGGTGGCTGGCCGCCGGCATCGCGGCGGGGCTTTGCCTGCTGTCGAAATACACCGGCTTCTTCCTAGGCGCCGGCATGGCGGTGTGGCTGCTGCTTTCGCCCAAGGCGCGGCACTGGCTGCTGACGCCTTGGCCTTATCTCGGCGGCGTGCTGGCGTTGCTGGTGTTCTTGCCCAACGTCTTGTGGAACGCGGCGCATGACTGGGCGACCTTCGCCTTCCAATTCGGCCGCATCGCCGGCGGTCACTTCACGCTGCGCTTCCTGTTCGAATTCCTCGGCGCGCAGCTGGTGCTCGCCTCGCCCTTCCTGTTCGTGCTCGCGGCGCTGGCGCTCGCCTTCGCGGCGCGCGACCGCGACAGCGTCACCTTCCTGCTCGCCGCGCTGGTGTTTCCCTCGGCGCTCTATTTCCTCATCCATTCGCTGCACGACCGCATCCAGGGCAATTGGCCGTCCTTCCTTTATCCCGCACTTGCCGTGGCGGCGGCCCAGGCCTTCGCGCGCGACGATTGGAGCCGCTGGGCGAAGCCGGTGTGGCGCGTGTCGCGCGCGGCGGCGACGCCGGCCGCGGCGGCCCTGCTGTTGGCGGTCTATGCCCAGGCGCTGTTCGGCGTCATCCCGTTCGGGCGTAGCGATCCCCTGGCGCGCCTGCTGGCCGTCGGCTTCGACGGCGTCGCGGCGCAGGTCGAGCAAGGCGCCGCCACGACCCAGGCCGCCGCGATCCTGACCAGCGACTACGCTTCGACGTCGTGGCTCGCCTTCTATCTGCCCGCCACGCGGCCGGTGATCCAGTTCAACGAGCCCTATCGCTACCCCGACGCTGCGGTGCCGGACGCAGGCCTGCTGTCGCGCCCGCTTCTTTATGTCGTGGAGGAGCGGCTGAATAAGCATGCCGAGCTGGCGGCGGCGTTTTCGTCGGTGACCGCGGTCGGGCGCTTCGACCGGCTGCGCCATGGCGTGCCGATTGCGCACTACGTGCTTTATCGCGTCGCGGGCTGGCGCGGACAAATGCTCGGCCGGATGCCCTGACACGCCGATTTTTTGGGGGAAAAGGATGAGCGGACACCCAATGCGGGCTGTCGAAGGGGCTGGGGCGTTC
>CAYXMO010000066.1:0-12619 GCA_964465935.1 uncultured Rhizobium sp. | reverse complement strand
TCGCCGGGAAGACGCGCTGATCGGGCTTGGTGTAGTCCCAATAGGGCAGCGCCAGCGCCGGATCGCCGGCGGCGTCGCGCAGATGGCGCTCGAAGAAATGCAGATAGGCGCGGTGCCAGATCACGAAGTCGGCGGAGCACTGACCGAAATGGGGGCACTTGTTCCAGTATTTGGTCTTGTCGATCGATTTGAGCTTGGGATCGCGTTTGAGTTCGGCAGCGAGCAAGGTGCTGCTGTAAGCGTGGGTCGCGGCCTGGAAGAACCAACTGCGATGATCGGAGGCCGGCAGCGCCTTCATCGCCGCGACGCCCTTGCGCAGCGACGCGACGCGAGCCGGATCGGCGGCGAACACCGCCAGCGATTGGCGCACCGGTCCGGGTGGCGCGGCAGCGCGGGCGCCCGCCATTGCAAGCACCGATAACGCTGCCGTGGTGCCAACGAACTGACGGCGAGTCTGGTGCATGAAGCGCGTCCCCTCTGGGGCGAACCTTACGGGAAATTTCGTCGAAGTCGCGGCGGCAGCCTGGCCAACGCAAGAGCCGAATCTGTGGGTCGCTCGCGACCCGTCCGTACCCGGATTTTCTAATTCCCTGATTTGACTCGGAAATCGGAAATCGACCGCAAAATCTTGTGGTTCGGCCTACATCTGGTTTTTTACACTTTCTTAACCACATTCCCTTGCGGCCCGTTAACGACCGTATCATGTTGATTCCACAGTGATTCGTCGCTGTGGATCGAATCGGGGGCAGCCGGGAATGCGTCCCATACTGGGACAGAATAAGAGCCCTGGCGTCAGGGGTGGATTCGGGAGGTGGCGGGCCGCAGGGCCCGTTCTGACCGGATTCCTCCTTGCGCCCTGCCCCGCCCTGGCCGCCACCGACGCGGCGACCCAGCAGTTTCTGGTGCTCGGGGCCGTGACGACAGGCGCGGTGGCGCTCGCCATCGCAGCGGGGCTATGGGCGCTGGCCGAGCAGAGTCGCACGGGCAAGCTGCGCCGCGCCTTGCGCCAGTCCGGCGCGCGGACACGCGCAGCCGTCGGTGAGCGCGATGCGCTGCTGTCGGCGGGACGCGAGGCGCTGATCGTATGGGGCCGCGAAGGCTCGGCGCCGCTGAGCTATGGCGGCGGCGAAGCGATGCTGGATGCCTGCCTCGCCGGCGCCGAAGCGACGCAGGTGAGCCAGGCGCTCGACGATCTCAGCGACCGCGGCGCCGGCTTCACGCTGACCGCGCACGACAAGAACGCGCGCGCCTTCACGTTGCGCGGCCGCGCCGTCGGCGGCATGGCGGCGGTGTGGATCGAAGCCGAGGCCGTTGCGGCCGCCAAGCAGGGGCTCGACTTCGGCGCCATCCTCGACGCCCTGCCGGTGCCGGTGTGGCTGCGCGACAAGACGCTGTCGCTGGTGTGGGGCAATCGCAGTTTCCTCGCCGCGACCGGTGCGACGGATGCGCAGAGCGCGGCGGCGAGCCAGGCGGCGCTCGACCGCACCGAGCGCGACCTTGCCGCGACCGCGCGCAACCAGGGCATCCCCTACGAAGCCCGGCGCTTCGCCGTTGTCGGCGGCCATCGCCGGGCGCTGGCCTTCACCGAGACGCCGCTGGACGAGGCCGGGATCGTCGGCAGCGCCATCGACGTCACCGCCGTCGCGGCGGCGGAATCCAGCCTGCAGCAGCACAAGGACGCGCATGCCGATACGCTGGACCGTCTCGCGACCGCGGTCGCGATCTTCGGGCGCGACCAGAAGCTGACCTTCTACAATCGTGCCTTCGCGCGGCTGTTCGACTTGGCCGAAACCTGGCTCGACAGCCATCCGAGCGACGGCGACGTGCTCGACCGGCTGCGCGAGGGCCGCAAACTGCCGGAGCAGCGCGACTACCAGGCCTGGAAGCGCGAACGCCTGAGCCTCTACGACAAGCAGCGCGAATATCCGGAAGAAGAACTATGGCATGTGCCGGGCGGCAAGACCCTGCGCGTCGTGGCGCAGCCGCATCCCTTCGGCGGGCTGACCTTCCTCTACGAGGACGTCACCGAGAAGCTGGCGCTGGAAAGCGCCTTCAACACCCAGATCAAGGTGCAGTCCGCGACGCTGGACACACTGCAGGAAGCGGTCGCGGTGTTCGGCCCCGACGGCAAGCTGAAGCTGCACAATGCTGCGTTCCTCAAAGTGTGGGAGCTGACGCCGAAGGATCTCGCGGGCGAGCCGCATATCCGCTCTATCGCCGCCGCCTGCGCCGACAAGTTCGGCGACGAAGCCGTGTGGGAGAAGCTGATCCAAAGCGTCGTCTCGGGCGCGCCGACGCGGCGCGACTGGGGCGAGATCGAGCGCAACGACCGCACCATCCTGTCGCTGGCGCTGTCGCCCCTGCCGGACGGCGCGACACTGGTGACCTTCGCCGACGTCACCGACCGCTTCCGCATCGAAAGTGCGTTGCGCGAGCGCAACGACGCGCTGGAGGCTGCCGATCATCTGAAATCGGAATTCATCAAGCATGTGTCCTATGAGCTGCGCACCCCGCTCAACACGATCCTGGGCTTCGCCGAGCATCTGTCCAGCGGCATCCCGGGCGAGCTCAACCGCGCGCAAGCGGGCTATGTGCAGGACATCGTCAGCGGCTCGCATACGCTGAAAGACCTGATCAACAACATCCTCGACCTGTCGCTCATAGAGTCCGGGGCGCTGCGGCTGGAGCTGGAGCGCATCGACCTTACCGCGCTGCTGAACGGCGTCGCGGCAACGGCGCGCGACATGGCGGCGAAGGTCGGCCTCGAACTCAACGTAGACTGCGCGCCGGATGCCGGACAGTTCCTCGGCGACGAACGGCGCATCCAACAGGTGGTGTTCAACCTGCTGTCCAACGCGTTCAAATACACGCCGAGCGGCGGCACGATCACGCTGTCGGGCGCGATCAGCGGCGAGGACGTGCAGATCGCGGTCGCCGATACCGGGCCGGGACTGGCGCCGGAAGTGAAGGCGCAGGTGTTCGAGCGCTTCGCGTCCAAGAACCGCTCCGGCCAGCGCGCCGGCGCCGGCCTGGGACTGGCGCTGGTCAACCGCTTCGTCGAGCTGCATGACGGCTGGGTCGAGATCGAAAGCGGCACGCTGGGAGCCGAGGGCGGCACGCTGGTGCGCGTCCATCTGCCCAAACGCCTCGGCGACGCCGGGCCGGCAACGCCAGAGCTGGAACGCCAGACGGCCTAACGGGCCGTGTTCACGAATCCGTTGTTTTGGCTGTCTTATCGGGCGCGGCGGGCTATAAACGCCGGTCATTTCACGGCGGGGTATCATGGTTGCGGCAACGGGCGATAGCGTAAGCCGGAGCGACAGGGCGTTTTTCGGCCACCCGACGGGGCTGGGATGGCTGGCTTTCACCGAATTGTGGGAGCGCTTCTCCTATTACGGCATGACGGCGCTGCTCGTTCTGTACATGACGCACAGCCTGCTGCAGCCCGGCCATATCGAGCATATCGCCGGTTTCGGGGTGTTTCAGGGCCTGATCGCGCTGCTCTACGGCCCGGCCGCGGGCCAGGCGTTGGCCTCGCACATCTACGGCTTCTACACCGCTTTCGTGTATCTGACGCCGATCGGCGGCGGCATCCTTGCCGACCGGTTCATCGGCCGCACCAACGCAGTGACCGCCGGCGCCATCCTGATGGCGATGGGTCACTTCCTCATGGCGTTCGACGCGACCTTCCTGCTGGCGCTGCTGTGTCTGCTGCTCGGCGTCGGCTGCTTCAAGGGCAACATCGCCAGCCAGGTCGGTTCGCTCTACAAGGATGGCGACCCGCGCCGCGCCGATGCGTTCCAGGTGTTCCTGTTCTTCGTCCAGATCGCGGTGATCGCATCGCCCTTCGTCTGCGGCCGGCTGGCGGACAAATATGGCTGGCACTACGGCTTCGGCGCCGCCGGCATCGGCATGCTGATCGGCTTGACCACCTATCTGCTGGGCCGCCGCACGCTGCCGCCGGAACCGCCCAAGGCCAAGCCGGGAAGCGCCAACCCGGCGCGGCCGCCGTTCACGCGCAGCGACTGGATCAAGACCGGCGTGCTGGTCATGCTGCTGCCGGTGCTGGCAGTCTCCATCGTCGGCAACCAGCAGATCTTCAACGCCTATCTGGTCTGGGGCGAGAAGAATTACGAGCTTGCGATCCTCGGCATGCACATGCCGATCACGGACCTGCTCGGCTATGGCTCTATCATCAGCGCGTCGACCATTGCCATTTCAGTCGCTTTCTGGCGATGGTGGGCCAAGCGCTGGACCGAGCCGGACGAGCTCACCAAGATCGCGATCGGCGTCGCGATCAGCGCGACCGCGCCGCTGCTGCTGGTGCTGGCGTGCACGATCATTGCCGCGCATGGCGGACGGGTGAGCCTGTGGTGGGCGATAGGTTTCGAGATCCTCAACGATCTGGGCTTCGCCAATGTGCTTCCGGTCGGCCTCGCGCTCTATTCGCGCGCCGCGCCCAAGGGCACGACGAGCATTTTCATCGGCATCTACTATCTGCATCTGTTCGCAGGGAACTTCTTCGTCGGCTGGGTCGGCGGCCTGCTGGGAACGATGTCGGCGACGTCGTTCTGGGCGCTGCATGTCGCGCTGATCCTGGGTGCGGCGGCGGTACTGTTCCTGGTCAAGCTGCTGTTCGGGAGGGTGCTGGCGCCGGCGTACCATCATGAGGAGCCCGCGAGCGCCTAGCCATCGCCGGGCTTCATGGCTCCCGCGAGGTGCCGAAATGCGGCCAAACTAGTGGCTCGGGCGTAGGATTCGTCCGAACATTCCGGGAGGGTCCCATGACCAAGACCTTGCTTTGCGGTGCCGTCGCCGCGCTTCTTCTGGCGGCGACCGGCGCGTCCGCCGAAACCGTGGTGCCGCTGGCGCCGTTCAGGAGCGTAGGTCTCAGCGGCGGCGGCGATGTCGTGCTCAAACACGGCAACGTGCAGCGCGTCACGCTGATCGCCGGCAGCACGCAGTTCACGCGGCTCGAAGTGCGCGGCAATGGCAATTTGAAGATCGAGGCCTGCAACGACAGCTGCCCGCACAATTACGATCTGCGCATCGAGATCGTATCGCCCGACATCGAAGGTGTTGCGATCGAAGGCGGCGGCACGATCAGGGCGGAAGGCGGCTTTCCGGCAGGGCGCCAGCTCGACGCGGCGGTCAGCGGCGGCGGCGAGATCGACGTGCGCGCGATTGCCGCCGGCGAGGTCAACGCCGCGGTGAACGGCGGCGGCGACATCGCGGCGACAGCCACCAAATCGCTCAACGCCGCGGTCAGCGGCGGCGGCGACATCACCTATTGGGGCAATCCGGCGGTGAGCCAGGCGGTCAGCGGCGGCGGCTCGGTGACGCACGCCGCGCCGTAAGGCATCAGTGCTGGCTCTTGGGCATCCGCACGACGAGACCGTCGAGCTCCGGCGTGACCTTGATCTGGCAGGAAAGCCGGCTGTTCGGCGCCACGTCGGGCGCGAAATCGAGCATGGTGACTTCCATGTCCTCCCTGGGCGTCAGCTTGGCCTCCCAGGCCGCGTCGACGAAGACGTGACAGGTGGCGCAGGCGCAGGCGCCGCCGCAATCGGCGTCGATGCCGGGGACGAGGTTCTTCACGGCGCCCTCCATCACCGACCAGCCGGATGGGACTTCGACGTCGTGCTCTTTGCCGGAGTGCTCGATGTATTTAATCTTGGGCATTCGCGCTCCTAAGCGATGGTCTTCATGGCGATGGACGTGTCGGCGAGGCGTTCGGGCGCGATCTTCGCGCCGTCCGCGATGAGCTTGCGGCCCACCAGATATTCGGGCGCGGCGTTGACAGCCTCGACCGCGGCGACGGCGCCGTCGCGCAGATGGAAGACGGCGAATTTGCGCGCCTCCGGGTTGCCGCGAAGGACGATCTTGTCGGACGGGCGCGCCAAGCCGGCGATCTGGAGCTTGAGGTCGTACTGATCGGACCAGAACCACGGCACTTCGCGATAGGTGCTGGCCTTGCCGGCCATGCACAGCGCCGCATGCTTGGCCTGGTCGATGGCGTTCTGCACGCATTCGAGGCGCAGCGCCGTGCCTTCGCGGCCGATATGGCGGGTGCAGTCGCCGGCGGCGAAGACGGATGGATCGCCGGTGGCGTTGCTGGCGGCATCGACCACGATGCCGTCCTCGCAGGCGAGGCCGGCTTCTCTGGCGAGTTCGTCATTGGGCAGGATGCCGATGCCGACCAGCGCGACATCCGCGGGATGACTTTTGCCTCCGGCGCGCACGGCTTGGATCTTGCCGCTGCCTTCGAAGGCTTCGACGCCGGTGTTGAGCAGCAGCTTCACGCCGGCGTCGCGGTGGACTTTCTCGTAGAAATCGGAAACCGGCACCGAAACGGCGCGCGCCATCAGCCGGTCCATCGCCTCGAACACCGTCACGTCGATGCCGCGCTTGGCGGCGACGGCGGCGACCTCGAGCCCGATATAGCCGCCGCCGACGATGGCGAGCTTCTTGCCGGGCGCGAAGACTTCGCGCAGCGCATCGACGTCGGCGATGCCGCGCAGATAGTGGACGCCGGGAAGATCGGCGCCGGGGCAGCGGATCTTGCGCACGCGGCTGCCGGTGGCGATGAGCAACTTGTCATAGGGCAGCAACCGGCCATCGGCCAAGGTAACATGTCGCGTCGCGCGGTCGAGACCGATCGCGGCGACGCCGAGGATCAACTCGCAATTGGCGTCTTTGTAGAACGCGTCGGGTTTCAGGAAGAGCCGGTCGCGCTCCATCGTACCCATCAGATAGGCCTTGGACAGCGGCGGCCGCTGATACGGCGCGAAAGGTTCGTCGCCGACCATGGTGATGGCGCCGGCGAAGCCGTCAGCCCGCAGGCTCGCGACCGCCTGGGCGCCGGACTGCCCGGCGCCGATGATGAGGATGCGTTCCGACATTTCGAAATTCCGCCGGGGGCCCTGGAAAGAGGGGGAACATGGCCGAGGGCCGCACTGGAATCAACTGCGCCTTGGCTGCTAAAACGCTGCCATGCCTACAGATTCTCAGGGGTTCGAACGAAGCGTGACGCTGGCCGATCTTAGCGCGGCCGGCCGGCTGGGCGCGCGGATTGCCGCAGGGCTGCATGTCGGCGACGCGGTGGCGCTGGAGGGCGACCTCGGCGCCGGCAAGACCACCTTGGCGCGCGCCATCCTGCACGCCTTGGGCGTAACCGAAGACGTGCCGAGCCCGACCTTCACCCTGGTGCAGACTTATGAGACCGCAAGGCTGCCGGTGCGGCACTACGATCTTTACCGCATCGAGAACCCGTCGGAGGTCGAAGAACTGGGTCTGGACGAAGCGCTCGACGAGGGCGCGGCGCTGATCGAATGGCCGGAGCGGGCACTGTCCTGGCTGCCGGCCGATCGGTTGCATGTCGCCCTGCGCTTGAAGGACGGCGCGCGCAGCGCGCTTGTCAGCGGTCCCTCGCGCTGGGGCTCCGCGATCGCAGAGCTGAACCATGGCGGCTGAGCGCAACGAAGCGATCGAGACGTTTCTCGCCGCGTCCGGCTGGGGCGCGGCCAAGCGCGCGCCGCTGCCGGGCGACGCGTCGACACGGCGATACGAGCGCTTGGCGATGAACGGGCGCGCCGCGATGCTGATGGACCAGCCGCAATCGGCGGAGGCGCCACCGGCACCGTCGAGCGCGACACCGGAAGAGCGCCGGGCACTCGGCTACAATGCGGTGGCGCGGCTGGCGGGCGCCGACTGCGGCCGCTTCGTCGCGGCGGCGAACTACCTGCGCGGGCGCGGCCTTTCGGCGCCGGAGATTCTCGCGGCCGATCTGCCGCAAGGCCTGGTGATCATCGAGGATCTGGGCGACCGGCTCTATGCCGACGTGGTCGACGGCGGCAACGAGATCGAGCTCTATCGCGCAGCGGCGCAAGTGCTGGCGGCGCTGCATGCCGACCGCGCCCCGGCGGCGCTGGCAGCCGGCAAAGAACTGCACGCCTATGACGAAACCGCGCTGACCGCGGAAACCGACCTGCTCACCGGCTGGTTCATGCCGGTGGCGCTCGGCCGGGCCGCGACGGCGGATGAGGTGTCGGAGCATCGGGCCCTGTGGCGCGCGGCGCTCGCCTCCTTGAAACCGGATCCGGTGTTCGTGCATCGCGACTATCACGCGCAGAACCTGTTGTGGCTGCCCGAGCGCGGCGGCGCAGCGCGGGTCGGGCTGATCGACTTCCAGGACGCCGTGGCGGGATCGAAGGCCTACGACCTGATCTCGCTGATCGAAGACGCGCGGCGCGATGTGGCGCCGCAGATCGCCGATGCCGCGACGGCGCACTATCTGCAGGCGATGCGGGCGCAAGGCACGCCGCTGGACGAAGCGTCCTATCGCGGCCAGATGGCGGTGATGGCGGCGCAGCGCAACGCCAAGATCGCCGGCATCTTCGCGCGGCTTCACAAAAGGGACGGCAAAGCCCGGTATCTGGCGCTGCTGCCGCGGGTGTGGGGCTATCTTAACCGCGATCTGGAGCATCCGGCGCTGCGCGATCTCAAGGCATGGTACGATCGCGTCATCCCGCGCGAGGCGCGCGGCGCACCGTCTGGAGCAATCGCGTGAAGCGTATCGAGCGCGCAATGGTGATGGCGGCGGGGCTGGGGACGCGGATGCGCCCCTTGACCAACGACCGGCCCAAGCCGTTGGTGAAGGTCGCGGGACGGACGCTGATCGACCATGCGCTCGACCGCTTGGCGGGGGCCGGCGTCAAGCTCGCCGTGGTCAACGTCCATTACATGGCGCAGATGGTGAAGGAGCATCTGTCCAAGCGCCGCGACCTGGAGATCGTGTTCTCGGAGGAGCACGACGCGCTGCTCGGCACCGGCGGCGGCGTCGTCAACGCCCTGCCCCACTTCAAGGGCGAGCCGTTCTTCATCATGAACTCCGACACGGTATGGATCGAAGGCATCGGCCACGCCCTGGACCGCATGATCGCGCGCTGGGACCCCGAGGCGATGGATGCTCTGCTTTTGATGGCATCGATGGTGACGGCGCTGGGCTTCGAAGGCGGCGGCGACTTCAACATGGACGCGCTCGGGCATTTGAGCCGCGTCGCCGAGCGGCGGCTGTCGCCCTTCGCCTATCCCGGCGTGCAGATCGCGCATCCGCGCCTGTTCGACGCCGCGCCCAAGGGCGGGTTCTCGACCAACCGCGTATGGGACGTGGCGATCGAGAAAGGGCGGCTCTACGGCGTCAGGCTCGACGGCGTTTGGATCCATGTCGGAACGCCCGAAGCCGTGAAAGAGGCGGAAGAATTCCTGGCCGACCGCCGCCTGGCCGTCTGACGTGCCGGGCCACGTCTTCACGATCCCATCCAGCGCGCCCTTCGCCGACACGCTCGCCCGCGGATTGATCGCACAACTGGGCGACGCGCCTCTGGCGCTGGCGGACGCCACGATCTACCTGCCGACCCGCCGCGCCCAGCGCACCTTCGGCGATGCCTTTGCGCGCGTGCTGGGCGGAGCGGCCCTGCTGCCGTCGTTCAAGGCGCTCGGCGATGCGGACGAAGACGAGTTTCTGTTCGAGGCCGAGGCGCTCGACCTGCCGCCGGCGATCGCACCGATACGGCGCACGCTGATCCTGGCGGCGATGGTCCGCCGCTGGCACCGTGCCGCCGACGGCGAAGATATGGGCTTCGCGCAAGCCGCCGCGCTGGCCGACGGCCTGGCGCAGGTAATGGACGAGGTCGAAACGCATGGCGCCAAGCTCGCCGATCTCAAGACCGTCGTTCCGGGGATACTGGCGAGGCATTGGGAGCAGGTCGGCGAATTTCTCGGCTTGCTTGAGACGCAATGGCCGGCCTTACTCGCCGCCGAGGGCCGGATCAGCCCGGCGGAGCGCCGCAACCGCGCGCTGCTGGATTTGGCGCGGCGCATCGCGCAGGCGCCGCCGAAAGGACCGGTGATTGCGGCGGGTTCGACGGGCTCGATAAACGCCACGGCGCAATTGCTCAAAGCCATAGCGCATCTGCCCAATGGGTCGGTGGTGCTGCCGGGGCTGGATCGCGAATTGGATGCGGCGAGCTGGGAAGCGCTCGATCCGGGCCATCCGCAATTCGGCATGAAGCAATTGCTCGTCCGCATGGGCGTTGAGCGCCGCGACGTGAAGGATTGGGACAGCCCGCGCGATACCAGCCGCGAACGGGTTCTGCGCGAAGCGCTGCGCCCTGCCCCGACCACCGACGCTTGGCGCGCCATCGCCGAGCGCGGCGAGGAAGGCACGATCGGCGACGGCCTGCGTGGCGTATCGCTTGTCCAGGCCGCCGACCCGATGGCGGAGGCGGGCACTATCGCCGTCATTTTGCGCGAGGCGTTGGAGGTCCCGGGCAAGACCGCGACGCTGGTGACGCCCGATCGTACGCTGGCGCGGCGGGTCGCTGCCGAACTTCGGCGCTGGGAAATCGAGGTCGACGACTCCGCAGGCCGTCCGCTGGCGCATACGCCGCCGGGCACGTTCCTGTGCCTGCTGGCGGACGCCGCCGATTCCGAATTCGCGCCGGTGCCGCTGTTGGCCCTGCTCAAGCATCCTCTGTGCAAGCTGGACCAGGAACCGGCAGATTTTCGCGCCCAGGTCCGCCAGCTCGACCTTGCGCTGCGCGGGCCGCGCCCCGATCCCGGGCTGGCCGGCGTCCGCGATGCCATCACCAAGCGGCGCGCCGAGGCAAGCGAGCTGTCGCAGGCGAGACTGTCCGCGCTGCAATATTGGTGGAACGAGGTCGCCAAGGCGCTGCGTCCACTCGAGGCGGCGCTGGGCAAGCGGGAGATCGCGCTGGACCGGGCCATCGCGGCTCATGTCGCGGTGGCGGAAAAGCTCGCGGGCATCGGCTTGCGCCGAGGCGAAGCTGGAGAAGTCGCGAAGACCTTCATCGAGGAACTGATCGAGGCAGCGCAGAACCTGCCGCCGGTCGAGCCTGGCGCGTACGCCGCGCTGTTCCGCAAGCTGGCGCTGAAGTCGGCGGTGCGGCTGGCGCATAGCGGCCATCCCCGCGTCGCCATTCTGGGTCCGCTGGAAGCGCGGTTGCAAAGCTTCGACACCGTCGTGCTCGGCGGTCTCAACGAAGGCACTTGGCCGCGCAGCGTGCAGGCCGATCCCTGGTTCTCGCGCCCGATGCGCAAAGCGCTGGGCCTGGAGCAGCCCGAGCGCGCGATCGGCCAATCGGCGCATGATTTCGCAACGCTCGCCGCCGGTCCGCGCGTGGTGCTGACACGAGCCCAGAAATCCGATGGCGTACCGGCGATCCCGTCGCGCTGGGTGCAGCGGCTGACGCAACTCACCGGCGGCTTGGGCCTCAAAGAGGCGCTGAAGCCGAACGAAGACTACGTGAGGCTGGCCGAGAGCCTGAGCGACGCCGGCGAGCCGGTGCGGATCGCGATGCCGCGCCCCGCGCCGCCGGCCGCGGCTCGCCCTGCGGGTCTGGCCGTCACCGACATCGAGAAATGGGTCCGCGATCCTTACGCAATCTATGCGCGGCGGATTTTGGGCCTTCGCATCCTCGATCCGCTGGATGCGCCGATCGGACCCCTGGAGCGCGGCAATGCGGTGCACCGCGCGCTGGAGCGGTTCGTCAATGAATTGCCCGGCGTATTGCCGCCCGATGCCGCGGTTCGTCTCTGCCAGATCGCCGACCAGGTATTCGCCGCCGAAGGCACGCCGAAGGCGGCGCTGGCGCTCTGGCAGCCGCGCTTCACCCGCGCCGCCGAATGGTTCGTCGCGATCGAGGAGCTGCGCCGCGACACGATCGCGTTCTCCCGTACCGAGATCGGCGGCGTGTTCAAGGTCACGCCCGGCTTTGAGCTCTATGGCGTCGCCGACCGGATCGACGTTCTGACGGATGGCGCCGCCGCGATCCTCGACTACAAGACCGGACAGGTGCCGACCAAGAAGCAGATCGAGAGCTTCCTGGCGCCACAGTTGCTGCTCGAAGCCGCGATGCTGGCGGCTGGCGCCTTCGGCGATCTGGGCAAGCTGGAGACCCGCGACCTGCTCTATGTGCAGATCAGCGGCGGCCGCGTGCCGGGCACGATGATCGAGGTCGACATCGCGCTGATCGGCGAAACGCTGGAGAAGCTGAAGAAGCGCATCGCCGATTTCGCGCGCGCCGATACCCCCTATCCGCCGCGGCTGCATCCCAAGGAAGCGCGTGTCTCCGGCGATTACGACCACCTGGCGCGGGTGCGCGAATGGTCGATCGGCGGCTGGGAGGCGCCCGAGGAATGAGCGCGCGCGATCCCGCTTCCGCCCCCTCCATCATCGCGGCCGACCCGTCGCGTTCCGCCTGGGTCGCAGCCAATGCCGGCTCGGGCAAGACCTACACGCTCGCCAACCGCGTGACGCGGTTGCTGCTGGCGGACACCGAGCCGGCGCACATCCTGTGCCTCACCTACACCAAGGCCGCGGCCGCCGAGATGCAGGCGCGGCTGTTCAAACAGCTCGGCGAGTGGTCGATGCTGCCGGACAAGGACCTGCAGCGCAACGTGCAGGACATCGGCGCCGATCTGGGCGGACCGCAGGACATGAAGAAGGCGCGGCGCCTGTTCGCCAAAGCCCTGGAGACACCGGGCGGCATCAAGATTCTCACCATTCACGCCTTCTGCCAGACTGTGCTGTCGCGCT
>CAYXMO010000065.1:0-12730 GCA_964465935.1 uncultured Rhizobium sp. | reverse complement strand
CCTCATTGCGGATGCCCGGCGCGGCGACGGGATGGCCGAGGGTCTCATCAGGGCCGAGCCGGATGTATTTGACCATCAGATAGAGGTCGGCGGCGGCAAGACCGGAGTAGAAGACGACGAAGCCGATCAGGCTGAACAGCACATTATGCGCGTCGGTGCCGGAGACGCCGAGGAAGGTCGGCAGCACGCCTTCGATCACCCAAGGCTGGCGGCCATATTCGGCGACGATCCAGCCGAGCTCGGCGGCGAGCCAAGGCAGCGGCAGGCTGAACAGCGCGGCATAGAGAAAGAGACGGTAGCGTTCGAGCTTGCGCGTGGCGGAGAAATAGAAGGCGGCGCCGAACAGGGCGATGAACCAGAAGCCGCAGCCGACCATCAGGCGGAACGACCAGAACAGCACCGGCACGTCGGGCACCGTGGAGTCGGCGGCGCGCGCGATGTCGGCGTCCGTCGCGTTCTCGATATCGGGGCGGTAGCGCTTGAGCAGCAGGGCATAGCCGAGATCGGCAACATGGGTGTCGAGCTGCCGGCGCAGCGCGGCGTTGCCGCGGTCGGCGCGCAGCTTCGCCAGCGTGCTGTAGGCGATCAGGCCGTTCCTGATGCGCTGCCGCGCCAGCTTCACCAGGTCGTCGATGCCGGGGACTTGCGTGTCGATGGAACGGGTGGTGATGAGGCCGAGCACCCAGGGGATTTTCACCGCGTAATCGGTCTTGCGGCCTTCGCGGTCGGGAATGCCGACGAGGGTGAAGGAGGCCGGCGCCGGTTCGGTCTGCCACATCGACTCGATGGCGGCGATCTTCATCTTCTGGTTGACGGAGGCGGTGTAGCCGCTCTCGTCGCCGAGCACGACGACGCAGAGCGCGCCGGCGAGACCGAAGCTGGCGGCGACCGTCATCGAGCGCAGCGCCAGCGGGCGGAAGCGCCGCTGCAGCAGATAGAGCGCGCTGATCGCGAGCACGAACATCGAACCGGTAACGTAGCCGGCGGCGACGGTGTGCACGAACTTGGCCTGCGCCACCGGGTTGAACAGCACGGCGGAGAAGTCGCCGACTTCCATGCGCATCGTGTCAGGGTTGAATTTGGCGCCGACGGGAAACTGCATCCAGGCATTGGCGATCAGTATCCACAGCGCCGAGAACTGGCTGCCGACGGCAAGGCCGGCGGTGACGACGAGATGGCCGACTTTCGAGAGCCGGTTCCAGCCGAAGAAGAAGACGCCGGCCAGCGTCGCTTCCAAGAAGAACGCCATCAAGCCTTCGATGGCGAGCGGGGCGCCGAACACGTCGCCGACATAATGCGCGTAATAGGCCCAGTTGGTGCCGAACTGGAATTCCATGGTGACGCCGGTGGCGACGCCCATCGCGAAGTTGATGCCGAACAGCGTGCCCCAGAACTTGACCATGTCGCGCCAGATGGCGCGGCCGGTCATGACGTAGACCGTCTCCATGATGACCAGGATCAGCGACAGGCCGAGCGTTAGCGGCACGAACAGGAAGTGATAGAGCGCGGTGAGCGCGAATTGCAGGCGCGAGAGCGCGACGATGTCCATCAACGCGCTCCCAGAACGTGCGCCGCGGTGGCGGACGCATCCGGCGCGGGGCGTTCGGCGAAGAAGAAAAAGTACAGCGCCGCCAGGAGCACCAGCTTGGCGGCGATGACGGCAGCGATGTCGCGAGCAAGCATGTCACGAACCTCTCGCCGCGCATTGTGAGCCGCTTCGCCGGCAAGACAATGCGCGGGCGTGCCGCGCGCGCGATTGACGCGTTCTCTTTGGTATCGGGCCGAGCTTTTGCCGCAGCTCGCAAGATCGGAATTGCGATTCCCATTTGGTCCGAACCATGCTAGAGACCAAGCTGGGGTGAAGGGGCGTTCGGGCATGGCCATCAAGAAGCGTTGGATCGCGCTGGGCGCGGCTGCCGTCGTGGCGGCGGCCGGGTACGTCGCGTTCGAGCAGTACTGGTACTACATCCCGGGCATGTTGGGCCGCTGGCGCGATCCGGTGCTGCCCAATCGTCCGGTGGTCTGGCAACCGGGCCCGGCGGCGGCGCCGGCGGCGCGGCGTCCGAACGTGCTGTTCATCCTGGCGGACGATCTGGGCTTCAACGATCTGTCGTTCAATGGCGGCGGCGTGGCCGGCGGCAAAGCGCCGACGCCGCATATCGATGCAATCGCCCATGACGGCGTGATCTTCACCAACGGCTATGCCGGCAACGCGACCTGCGCCCCGTCGCGCGCCGCGATCATGACCGGGCGCTATGCGACGCGCTTCGGCTTCGAGTTCACGCCGGCGCCGCAGGCGTTCGAGAAGCTGGTGGCGACCTACGACTATGACGGACGCAAGGGTTATTACGATTCCGAGCATGAGAGCGAATTTCCCAACGACGCGAACCTGCTGACGGTGCCGGCGGGCGAGATCATGCTGCCGCGCCTGATGCACGATGCCGGCTATCACACGCTGTTCCTGGGCAAGTGGCATCTCGGCGGCACGCCCACAACGCGGCCCGAAGCGAAAGGCTTCGACGAGACGCTCGGCTTCCTGGAAGGCGCCGCGCTTTACGCGCCCAAGGGCGATCCCAGCGTGGAGGAGTCGCATCAGGATTTCGATCCGATCGACAAGTTCCTGTGGGCCAACCTCAACTTCGCGGTAGAGAACAACGGCAGCCGGCATTTCCAGCCCTCGGAATACATGACCGACTATCTGGGCGACGAGGCGGTCAAGGCGATCCACGCCAACCGCAACCGGCCGTGGTTCATGTACCTGACGTTCAACGCCATCCATACGCCGTTCCAGGCGCTGAAGAGCGACTACGACGCGCTGCCGCAGATCGCCGATCACCG
Source organism: uncultured Rhizobium sp. (assembly GCA_964465935.1). GTDB lineage: Bacteria > Pseudomonadota > Alphaproteobacteria > Micropepsales > Micropepsaceae > Rhizomicrobium. Next base: position 9,892 of record CAYXMO010000065.1, on the reverse strand, counting down.
GCTGCGGGTCTATGCCGCGATGCTGCGGGCGCTGGACCGCAATGTCGGCAAGGTGATGGCGCAGCTCAAGCGCGACGGGCTCGACGACAACACGCTCGTCATCTTCACCTCCGACAATGGCGGGGCGCAATACATCGGCCTGCCCGACATCAACAAGCCCTATCGCGGCTGGAAGGCGACGTTCTTCGAGGGCGGCATCCATGTGCCGTTCTTCATGCGCTGGCCGGGCCGAATCGCGGCGGGGTCGCACTACGACAAGCCGGTGGCGCATGTCGACATCTTCGCGACCTCGGCCGCGGTGGCCGGCGCCAGCGTGCCGCACGACCGCATCGTCGACGGCGTCAACCTGCTGCCGTTCGTCGCCCGACAGAACCCGACGCGGCCGCACCAGACGCTGTTCTTCCGCTCGGGGTCCTATGCCACGCTGCTGGACGGCGACTGGAAGCTGCAGGTCATGGACAAGCCCTATTCCAAGCTCTGGCTCTACGACCTCGCCACCGATCCGACCGAGAAGCACAATCTCGTCACGCCGGGCAAGGGCGAGACCGCGACCCTGCTCAAGGAACTGCGCGCGATCAGCGCCCAGCAGCACAAGCCGCTATGGCCCTCGCTGCTGCTGGGGCCGGAGACGATCGATCATCCCTTGTCCTATCCCGATCATCCCGACGACGAAGTGATCTATTGGGCGAATTGACGTAGGGGAGCCCTCCCCTACCCTTGCGCAGCGGACCGGCTAAACTCCCGGCAAATCCCGGGAGAATGCCCATGACCGCGACCATCGCGCCGATCACCGACGGCGACGACGTCATCCGCAACGCCATCGAGCAGGCGCATCTGCCCAGCCTGATCGCGGCCCTGGTGCACATCACCGGCGACGCCGGCCTGGTCGGCGGCGAGATCAAGCCGGTCTACGACTTCTTCGGCGACGGCCAGGGCGGGCTGACCGACGCCCAACGCGCCGCGACCAAGGCGCTGGCGTTCGACGCGCTGCGCAAGCTGCGCGACGGCAGGGCGTCGGTGGCGCCGCTGTCGAGCGATACCGTGCATGCGATGATGAGCTTCGTCGCCGGCGCCGAAATTCCCGAGCGCTACATCGCGTTCCTGGAAGAAGAGCTGGCGCTCGACGACAAGGACTACAAGGCGGTGCATGGGCTGGACGCCATCGCCGCCGCCAAGAAGCACGACTTCCGCGTCCTGATCGTCGGCGCCGGGATGTCGGGCCTCTTGGCGGCGATCCGCATGAAGCAGGCCGGCATCGACTATGTCGTGGTCGAGAAGAACAAGGATGTCGGCGGCACCTGGATGGTGAATTCCTATCCCGGCTGCCGCGTCGACAATCCGAACCACCTCTATTCCTATTCCTTCGAGCCCAATCACGACTGGCCGTATCATTTCTCGACCCAGCCCTTGCTGTGGAAATATTTCCAAGGCGTTGCCGACAAGTACGGGCTGCGCCCCAACATCCGCTTCGAGACCGAAGTGATCGAGAGCGTCTATGACGAGGCGGCGGCGCTGTGGCACACGCGGGTGCGGCATGCCGGCGGCAAAGAGGAGACGCTGACCTCCAATGTCGTCATCACGGCGGTGGGGCAGCTGTCGCGGCCGCGCCTGCCGGATATCCCGGGCGTGAAGGACTTCAAGGGCAAGTATTTCCACTCGGCGACCTGGGACCATTCGGTGGATCTCAAAGGCAAGCACGTCGCGGTGATCGGCACCGGGGCGTCGGCGTTCCAGTTCGTGCCCGAAATCGCGCCGGACGTGACGCAGCTTTTCGTCTTCCAGCGCACAGCGCCATGGCTGGGGCCGACGCCGAACTATCACGACAAGGTCGAGGACGGGAAAAAGTGGCTGCTCAAGCACGTTCCCTATTACGCCAAATGGTACCGGTTCTGGCTGTGGTGGATGCTGACCGACGGCATCTATGAATTCGTCAAGGCCGATCCCGGCTGGACGGCGCGCAAGGACAGCGTCGGGGCGCAGAACGACATGCTGCGCGAGATGCTGACGCAGTACACCCACAGCCAGCTCGAAGGCCGGCCGGAGCTGCAGGCGGCGGCGACGCCGAACTATCCGCCGGGCGGCAAGCGCAGCGTGCGCGACAACGGCGTGTGGCTGGGCGCGCTCAAGCGGCCGAACGTCGAGACGGTGACCGACCCGATCGCCGAAATCACGCCGACAGGTCTGAAGACCAAGGACGGCAAGACCTACGACGTCGATGTCATCATCTACGGCACGGGTTTCACCGCGTCCGAATTCCTGGCGCCGATGAAATTCAAGGGCAAGGGCGGCATCGATCTGCATGAGCAGTGGGCCGGCGATGCGCGGGCGTATCTGGGCATCACGGTGCCGAACTTCCCCAACCTCTTCATCATGTACGGACCCAACACCAACATCGTGGTCAACGGTTCGATCATCTTCTTCTCCGAATGCGAGATGCGTTACATCCAGGGCCTGATCGAGCTGCTGCTGACCTCGAACGCCGCGGCGATCGAGGTGCGTCGGGAGGTGCATGACGCGTTCAACGTCAAGGTCGATGCGACCAACCAGCAGATGGCCTGGGGCGCGCCGCAGGTGACGAGCTGGTACAAGAACAAGAAGGGCCGCGTATCGCAGAACTGGCCCTATCCGCTGGTCGATTATTGGAACGCGACGCAGGCACCCAATCCGGCCGATTTCGAGCTGCACGGCGCCGGCGGCGCCAAGCACGCGGCGCAGTAGGAGTTTCGGCCTTGCATTTCATCGAGGCGCTGCACGCCCGCAAATCGGTGCGCGCGTTCAAACCCGATCCGGTGCCGCGCGAACTGGTCGAGGAATTGCTGCTGCTCGCCTCGCGTTCGCCGTCGGGCACCAATATCCAGCCGTGGAAGGTCCATGTCGTCGCCGGCGAGGTGCGGCGGCGGCTGGAGGCCGAAGTGCTGGCGCATCGCGAGACCAATCCGCCGGACACCGGCGCCGAATTTCCGCGCATGAACAAGCGCAAGGAGCCCTATCAGGGCCGCATGCGCAAGCTGGGCAAGGACATGTACGGGCTGATCGGCATCCCCAAAGGCGACCAGGCGGCGAATTGGGCGCAATGGGGCCGCAACTACAAATTCTTCGACGCGCCGGTGGGTCTGCTGTTCACCATCGACAAGGAGCTCGACCGCATGAGCTATGTCGATGTCGGCATGTTCATGCAGAGCTTCATGCTGGCGGCGAAGGTGCGCGGGCTCGACACTTGTGCCCAGGGTGCCTGGAACAACTATTGGAGCGTGACGCGCCGGGTGCTGAACGTGCCGCAGGACGAGTACATCATCGCCGGGATGTCGCTGGGCTATGCCGACGACAGCCATCCGGTCAACACCCTGGTCGCGGAGCGCGAGACGGTCGAGAGCTTCGCGACGTTCCACGGGTTCTGAGGCGATGGCCAAGCTCGTCATCATCACCGGGCCGGCGGCGGCCGGAAAATCGACGGTGGCGCGCGCGGTGCAGGCGGCGTTCGCGGACAGAGGCGAGCTTTGCATGGTTCTCGAACTCGATACCTTCGGGCGCGGCGTGCCGCGGGACTGGGTGGCGATGGGCACCCATCGCGGCGCCAAGGCGGAACGCGGCTTCGACTATGTCCGCGGCGAAGACGGCAGCATCGGACTGGTGCTGGGCGAAGATGGGCGGCGCGTCCTGAGCGCCTTTCACCGCTCGGTCGCGGCCGTGGTTGCCGGCGGCATGAACGTGGTGTGCGAGACCATCGTCTACGACGAAGACGACTGGCGCGACTGGACGGCGGCGCTGGCGGGCATTGCCGCCTGCTGGGTGAAACTGGGCGCGCCGCTCGACGTCCTGGAAGCGCGTGAGGCCGCCGACCGCTCGCGGGTCTTCCAGGGTTTGGCGCGCGGCATGCGCGCCCGCAGCTCCGTCGGAAACTATGACATCGAAGCGGACACGTCCGCCGAAACCACCAAGGCGATCGCCCGCCGCATCGCCGCCGCGCTTCCGGCCTGACGCCGGTTGCGATAGGTTCGCGGCCAGTCTTCCGACAGGGGCACCATGCACGCCGTCGCGCCGGTCTATCTTTTCAACATGCAGCCGGCATGGTCTATCGTCTACGGGATCAGCTTCTTTCTATTCTTTGCCCTTACCTCCTGGTTTCAGCGCGGCGAGCGCAAGGGGCCGCGCGGCGAGGTGCGCGACCGCGGCAGCAAGCCGCTCATCTATGTCGCGTCCTTTGCCGGAATGGCCGCAGCTTTTGCGGCGCCGGCCTTCCTGCCTGGAGCACATATCGCCCTGCCGCCCGAACCGGTCTTCATCACGGCGATGACGTTGTTCTGGGCCGGCGCGCTTCTTTACTACTGGGCAATCCTGACGCTGGGCGCTTTCTTCCGCACCTCGGTCACGCTGCTGGACGGACAGCGCCTGGTGACGCGCGGGCCCTATCGGTTGCTGCGCCATCCCGCCTATAGCGGCGGCATCCTGCTGTTCGCCGGGATCGGGCTTTCGATCGGCAACTGGATCGCCGCCGCCGCCGCGCCGCTGGCGGTCGGTCTCGCCTATGCCTGGCGCATCCATGTCGAGGAAATCGCGCTCCGCGAACGCTTCGGGGCCGAATTCGAGGCCCAGCGGCGGCGCACCTGGGCGGTCATCCCGCTCCTCTGGTGACAAGGGAACAAAGCGCGTGGCAGGGCCGTTATAGGAGCGCAACCCCATCCGGGCCGCGTCATGTCCGCCTTCGTGCTCTACATCGCCGGCTTCTTCGTTCTGCTTGGCGGCCTCGTCTACGGCGCGCTGCTGCTGCACATTCCGCAGACCTGGATCATCGTCGGCACGCTCATCGTGCTCGGGTTCGGGATCATGGCGGCGGTATCGCACACCAAGCAGCGCGATCCGCCGAGCGAGGCACCCAAACCGTAACGCCGGTCAGTAGGCCTGCACGACCTGATAGTTCGTATCCGTCGACTCGACCGGCTTGCCGCCGACCGTCGCCGGCACGAAAAGCCAATTCAGCGCACAGGTCATGAAGGCGTTGGCGATTTCAGGCCTTCCGCTGTCTTCCTGCACGTTCGCGGTTTTGACGGTTCCGTCCGGATTCACGGTGACGGTGATGGTCGCGCGCACGATCTTCACCTGCCGAAGGGCGTCGGCCGGAATATAGTCGCTGCAAATGGCGCTATGCGGGCCGTTGTGATAGCCGATGATCTTCGCCGGCACCGTAAGCGGCGCCGCCGGCTGCTGCGCGCCCGCGCCGCAAACAAAGAGCGCGAGCGGCAAGACAAACGCGATCCGCGGCTTCATGCTTCCTCGCTGGCAAACGCTTGGCGGTGGACGCCTTCGGCCGCCGTTCTACCACACCTCTGCGAACGGACGTATCTCGACGTTGAAGCTCCAGGCGCTCTTGTCCTGGTGCGCGAGGTGGAAGATTTCATCGGCGATGGCAGCGCTCTTGATGAAGAAGTCTTCCGGCCTGTCCTTGAAGCGCTCGCGCGCCCAGGGGACGTCGATCACCGCGTCGATCACGACATAGGCGACGTGAACGCCCTTGGGACCGGCGTCGCGGGCGATGGCCTCGGCGAGGATGCGCTGCGCCGCCTTGGTGGGCGCGAAGCCGGCGAACCCGGCGCGGCCGCGCTGCGCCGAGGTGTTGCCGGTGGCGATCAGGGCGCCATGGCCTTTGGCGATCATGGCGGGCACGAAACGCTGCGCCAGATAGAGCAGGCCCATCGTGTTGGTCTGGAAATTGGCGTTCAGCACGTCGGGTTTGACGTCGAGAAAGGTGCCGAAGGCACCGCCGACGGCGTTGTGGATCACGACCGACGGCGCGCCGAGATCGCGTTCGATGGCGTCGGCGGTTTTGGCGACGGCGGCGGGATCGGAGACGTCGCAAGGATAGGCTTTGGCGCCCTGCACCTCTTTCTCCAATTCGGCGAGGCGATCCGCGTTGCGGGCGAGCATCGCGACCTTGTATCCGCCGGCGGCGAAGCGCCGGGTGAGCGACGCACCGGTGCCGGGGCCGACGCCGGTGATGACGGCAATCTTGTCGGGCATGTTTGTCTCCTCAACGCAGGAACGAAAGCGAATCCAGATCCATGATCTGATCCGATGCACTCTGCAGCATGGCCATGAACATGTCGTCGCCGCGCGGCGTCTGGGTCACGATCATCGAGGCGTAGAACGCCACCGTGAACAGCCCGAAGGTGTGGCTGCGGTAGTCGCGCCAGCAGGTCTCGAAATCGTAATCCTTCACGCCGAGCGCGCGCAGGCGTTCGTGATATTCCAGCAGCAGGTCGCGCTCGACGGCGCGGCGCTGCGCCCGCGGCAGGGCGCCGGCGAGAAAATAAGCGACATCGGTGACGCCGCAGCCGAAGGCGAGTGACTGCCAGTCGAGCACGGTGAGCGGGCGGCCGCCGGCCGGCGTCGCGAACATCATGTTGTCGGGCCGGTAGTCGATGTGCACCAGCGATTTGGGGCCTCTGTAGAGCGTCGCGTAGCGGGCGTAATTGCCGGTCAGGGTGTCGCCGATCCGGCGCGAATCCGCCGAGACGCGCTCGCCATAGCGGGCGCAGAACGCCTGCCATAGCGCGACGATCGCGCCCGGATCGGCGGAGCCGCGTTGGCCGGCGGCGCGCGTGCCGCTGACCCAGGCGAGATCTTCGATGGCCGCGTCGTCCCAATGCGAGGCGTGCAAATTGGCGGCTTGCGCGACGGCGAGGCGGGCCTGATCGAGGGTGCAGCCCTTGAGCTGGTCGCCCTGCTCCGCCGGGCTCAGATCTTCCATCATCAGCACGAACTCGCTGGTCTTGGGATCGACGTCGGTGAAGTAGCATTTCGGAGTCGCGATCGAGGCGGTGGGCGCGAGGTGCTTGTAGAAGTTCACTTCGCGGATGTAGTTGCCCAGCGCGATGCCGGTGGCGCGGCTTTCGTCGCCGGGCGACGGGAACTTGCCGACCAGCGAGGCCGGCGCGCCGGGCGCCGCGTGCGCGTAGTCGAAGGTGAACTTGACGCTCTGACCGATCTGGCCGGTGCCGACGGGTTTGGCGCTGAAACGCCTTACCTGCGCCTCGACGCCGCCGGCGCGCAGCACCGCCGTGAGCCAGTCCGGCGTGACCGCTTCGGGGCGCAGGATCGCGATGCCGCTCATTCAGGCCGCTGGCAGCTGGTGCACATAGACTTCGTTGAGCGCGATCTTGCCGTCCTTGAGCACGACGAGGTCGAAGCCGCGCATGCGGCCGCCCTCGCCCTTCGCGCCGATGGCGCAATACCAGCGGCCGCAGAAGCCGTTATGGGTCGGCCAGATTTCCTCCGGCGTGTAGGTCATCGGCGGCGTTGCGGCGAACAGGCCGGTGAGATAGGCGCGTAGCGCGGTGTGGCCCGTGATGCCGGCGGCGGTCTGCGGGTCCTTGTAGACGCAGTCGGCGGCGTAGAAGCCGAGCAGGCGCGGCACGTCCTTACCGGTCCAGGCTTGCAGCCAGTCGGCGTTGAACTTGGCGAGATCCATGGCTTGCTCCTAGGCGCCCAGCACGCGGATGCGGTGGGCTTCGGTGAAGAGTTCGGGCGGCGGCACTTCTGGGCCCGCCATCACCGCGACGGCATGCATGCCGAGCGACGGATCGGCGGCGCTGGCCTCGTGATAGGCGCGGCGGCGCTCGCGGGCGGCGTCCGTGAACTCCATGTCGAGCGCGGCCTGCAGCGCGGCGGCGAAGCGCAGGCGGCGCATGCGCTCGCGGCGCTCCTCGCCGTAAGGCGCGAAGGATTTGGCCGACCAGTCTTCGCTGCTTTTCAAAATGTCGCTGACGATGCGCACGTCGCGATAGGTGATCGAGAGGCCGAGCCCGACGATCGGATCGTTCCAGCCGGCGGCGTCGCCGATCAGGACGACGCGGTCCGCGAAGGGCTCATCGGTCCAGGAGTCGTTGTTGAAATAGCTGAACAGCGGACCGGCCGGCGCCGCCGCGGCGAGCGCTTCGTTGCCGGGCGCCGATTTCATGCGGAAGCTGTCGAGGAACAGGCGCGCGCCGCCGCCGCCGCTGAAGCGCTTGCGCTGCTCCAGCGCGTAGCCGCCATAGACGCGCACCCGGCCCTTGCCTTGCGGGAAGGCGAGAAAGCCGAAATCGCCTTCGGTGCCGATGGCCTGGAGGTCGTCGGCCCAGCCGGCGGCGCCGTCGATCAAAAGACCGCCGAACCAGTGATGCGGCTTGTCCTGGTGCAGCTTGATGCCGGCAGCTTCGCGGGTCGGCGACATCCGGCCATCGGCGCCGATCACCAGGCGCGCGGTGGCTTCGTGAGTTTGACCGCCCTGTTCATAGCTGACGGCGGGCGGCGCGATCCTGATGACGCGGACGCCGCGCAAGGCCAACGCACCGCTGCGTTTGGCTTCGTCGAACAAGGTCTGGCAGTGGTGCGGATGGCCGATGCAGAGCGGGCCGGGCACGTCGGGCGCGAAAATGCTCAGCGGCAGGATGCGGGCTTCCGAAGCGGCGGCGTCGCGGCTCTCGTCATAGCTGATGTGGCGGGTCAGGTGATGGCCGCCGGCGGCGACCAGCAGATCGTAGAGGCCCAGGCGCCGGGTTTCCGTCACGCCCCAGGGCGCGATCCATTCGCCGCGCACGCGGTCTTCGTAGCGCGTCGACTGCTCGAGCAGCAGCACACTCTTGCCGGCCCTGGCCATGATCGCGGCAAACGCCGAGCCGCCGATGCCGCCGCCGATGACGATGAGGTCGTAGGATTTCATGTCTGTCCTCTGGCGCCGAAGGCTAGCACGGCGGCGGTGAAATGCGGCAGACTTGCCGCGTGAGCGACGGCCTTCCGCTAATTGACGTAGCGCCACTCTTTGGGCACGACGAGCCCGCGCGGCAGCGCGTGGCGGACGCGATCGGGCGTGCCTGCCGCGACAACGGATTCTTCTACGCGGCCGGACACGGCGTGGATCCTTCGCGGCTGGACGCGCTGGCCCGCGCATTCTTTGCCCTTCCCGAACCCGAGAAGATGCGGATCGCGATGGCGCACGGCGGACCGGCGTGGCGCGGCTTCTTCCCGGTCGGCGGCGAGCTGACCTCGGGCAAGCCGGACCGCAAGGAAGGCCTTTATTTCGGCAGCGAGCTGACGGCAGACGATCCGCGCGTGCGCGGCGGCTGGCCGATGCATGGCGCAAACCAGTTTCCCGAGCGGCCGGCGGGACTGAAGCAGGCGGTGCTCGACTATACCGAGGCCAATACGCGGGCGGCGCATGCGATCATGGAAGGCGTCGCGTTGAGCCTTGGATTGGACGCGCCGTATTTCCGCGAGCACTACACCGCGGCGCCGACGATTCTGTTCCGCATCTTCCACTATCCGCCCGACGTTCCCGGCTCGCAGCAATGGGGCGTCGGCGAGCATACGGACTATGGCCTGCTGACGCTGCTGGCGCAGGACGATTGCGGCGGACTGCAGGTGAAGGCGCCGAACGGCTGGATCGAAGCGCCGCCGATTGCGGGCACGCTGGTGTGCAATATCGGCGACATGCTCGACCGGCTGACCGGCGGGCTCTACCGCTCCACGCCGCATCGCGCGAAGAATACGAGCGGGCGCGAGCGGCTGTCGTTTCCGTTCTTCTTCGATCCGGGATTTGCGGCGCAGATCGTGCCGCTGCCCGAGCGCGCTGCGCGCGTCCACGACGATCGCGAGACGCGATGGGACAAGGAAAGCGTGCATGCGTTTTCGGGGACATATGGCGAATATCTCCTGGGCAAAGTCGGAAAGGTATTTCCGGATCTGAAGCGCGATGTGATCGCGTAGCCGCGCGCTTCAGCGAGCGGGAGGGGTTACGATCGCACCTGTGGGGATATGGGTGAATTGGTGGTTGGACCGACTCGGTTCAAGGGGACGTCGAAAAAATTTGGTGATTAGGGCGAAACGTAACCCAGGTATGCCTTCAAGAAGAGCTTGA
>CAYXMO010000064.1:2706-12764 GCA_964465935.1 uncultured Rhizobium sp. | reverse complement strand
GCGCCCGCAGACGCGGGCGCGATGGGTGGGCGGCTCAGGGCCGCCCATGACGGTTGTTGGAGTTGTGCTCAAAACACCCGGGGTGCGTTCGGATCCTCGAACGCCTTGTCGTAGGTGAACCAGCCGGCATAGGTGTAGCGCAGGCCCTTGGTCACGCGTGACACGCCGTGGACGTATTCGGCGCCGGCGCCGAACACCACCAGCGCCCCAGCCGTCGGCTTGATGCGGATGCCGTGGCCGGGGAAATAGGTCTCACCGCCTTCGTAGTCGTCGTTGAGATAGAGGATCGACGAGAACGAACGGTGCGGCGAGATGTTCGGCCGCCCGTCCGGCTCCATGTTGTCGACATGCGGCTGCAACTCGATGCCTTCGTGCCAGCGCACCAGCTGCGCGGTGTCGGAGTAGAGCGGCTCGTCGGGCCGCACCGCCTGGTAGAGCGTGTTGAGGGTGAACGAGCGCACCTGCTGCATCACGCGGATGGCGTCGAGCTCGCTGTCGGGAAGGTTGTTCTGCCAGATGAAGCGCCCGGCCCAATAGTCGCCGCCGGTCTGCGCCGCATGCGCCTCGCGGCAGCGCTCGAAGCAGTCGATCAGCAGCCGGCATTGCGCCGGCGTAAGGACCTCGCGCCGGGTGATGAAATAGCGGTTGCGGTCGCCGGGATAAAAGTAAGGGAATTGCGCCGGATCGCCCTTCCACCAGCTGGTCTGGCCCGGCTTCGGCGTGAAGACGTTGAGCGGCGTGTCGGCCGCGACGGCGCTGTCGCTCAAGGATGTGGCCCCCGTTTGCCCTGCGACGCAGTATCCGCCGGATGGACGCGTTATGCCAGTCGCCTTAGGATTCGCGCGGGGAGCCGAGCAATGAGCAAAGTACGGCCGGACGAGGGTGCCGAGGAACTGGCCGCGCTGCTGCGCGCGGCGCGCCGCGTCGTGGTGTTCACCGGCGCGGGCATTTCCACGGAGTCCGGCATTCCCGATTTCCGCTCGCCCGGCGGCATCTGGACCAAGATGATGCCGATCAATTTCGACGAATTCGTCGCCAGCCCCGAGGCGCGGCGCGAGAGCTGGAAGCGGCGCTTCGAGATGGAAGGCACCTGGCGCGCGGTCAAGCCCAATGACGGTCACCGCGCGGTTGCTGAGCTGGTCGAAAGCGGCAAGGTCAGCCACGTCATCACCCAGAACATCGACAATTTGCACCAGGATTCCGGCGTGCCGGACGACAAGGTGATCGAGCTGCACGGCAACACCCGCTATGCCAAGTGTCTGACCTGCAATACCCGCATCGAAATCCCGGACATTCGCGCGCATTTCGACAAGACCGGAGAGCCGCCCGATTGTCTGCTCTGCGGCGGCATCGTGAAAACCGCGACCATCTCCTTCGGCCAGGCGATGCCGGAAGCCGAGATGGCGCGGGCGCAGCGCGCCACGCTGGCTTGCGACCTGATGCTCGCCATCGGCTCGTCGCTGGTGGTCTATCCGGCGGCGGGATTTCCCCTGCTGGCCAAGCGCAACGGCGCCCGCTACGTCATCCTCAACCGCGAGGTCACCGAGCAGGAACCCTATGCCGACCTCGCTCTGCACGGCGAAATTGGCCCCACAATGCGTGCGGCTGTTAACGCGTTATGACGCGTTTTGCCCTATTGGTGGGGCTCGCTAGAATGCTTAGCTGAGATTCGAACTGCTCCAGGAGTGACGATTTTGCGCCGCCTCGACGAAGAAGACGAAGACGACAAGTCCGAGAAGAAATCGCCCGACCCGCAATCCTCACAGGTCGCGAGCGCGCTGTTCAAATCGCGCACCGTGCTGGTGTTCGGCGAAGTCGACATGAAGATGGCCGAGCGCGTCACGGCGCAGCTTCTCGCCTATGCCGAGAGCGAGGGCGACATCCGCGTCATCGTCAATTCGCCGGGCGGCCATGTCGAGTCGGGCGACACGATCCACGACATGATCCGCTTCGTCGGGCCGCGGGTGAAGATGATCGGCACCGGCTGGGTCGCGAGCGCGGGCGCGCACATCTTCCTGGGCGCCAAGAAGGAGAACCGCTTCTGCCTGCCGTTCACCCGCTTCCTGCTGCATCAACCGCTCGGCGGCGTGCGCGGCCAAGCGAGCGACATCACGATCGAGGCCGAGGAGATCATCAAGATGCGCGAACGCCTGATCCGCGAGATCGCGCAGGAAACCGGCCAACCTTATGAGCGCGTGGTGAAGGACACCGAGCGCAATTTCTGGATGGGCGCCGAGGACGCGGTGAAATACGGCCTGGCGGCGAAGGTGATCCAGTCGGCCAGTGAGGTTTAGGGCGTTCATTCGACCCTCCCCTTGAGGGAGGGTCCAAATTTGCGAAGCAAATTTGGGGGAGGGGTCCGACGCCAGTGAAATGGGCAGACGGCCTGCGCCGCAGGGATCTGAAGCAGTCAGCCGCGAAACGGTTGCGCTCGGAAATGACCGAGACCGAACGAAAGCTCTGGGCCGTCCTACGAAATAGGGCGTTCGATGGGATGCGCTTTCGCCGCCAACAACCGATCGGGCCTTACATCGCTGATTTCTTTTGTGCCCAAGCAGGGTTGGTCGTCGAACTGGACGGTAGCCAGCACGGCGACAAAGCGCATATTGCGCACGATGAAGCGCGCACCCGGTTTTTGAATGAACAGGGGTATCGTGTCCTGCGCTTCAGCAATGAAGATATGCTCAAGCATCGCGATGGCGTATTGGATGGGATTTCGCGCGCGCTAGGCGTCCGACCCCTCCCCGAACCGCCTTCGGCGGTTCGACCCTCCCTCAAGGGGAGGGTGGCGCTTTGACCGCTCCCTGGTGGCGAGGCGCCGTCGTCTATCAGGTCTATATCCGCTCGTTCTGCGACTCCAACGGCGACGGGCAGGGCGATTTCGCCGGGCTGATTTCCAAGCTCGACTACATCCAAAAGCTCGGCGTCGATGCGATCTGGCTGTCGCCGATCCATCCGTCGCCCAACCGCGACTGGGGCTATGACGTCGCCGACTATGACGGCGTGCACCCGGACTACGGCACGCTGGCCGATTTCGACGCGCTGCTGAACGCCGCGCACGCCCGCGGCCTAAAGATCATCCTCGACGAAGTCTTGTGCCACTGCTCAGACGAGCATGCCTGGTTCCGCGAGAGCCTCGACGCTTCGTCGCGCAAGAAGGACTGGTTCGTCTGGGCCGATCCCAAGGACGACGGCACGGTGCCGAACAACTGGCTGGCGGTGTTCGGCGGGCCGGGCTGGGCCTACAGCCCGGCGCGGCGGCAATACTACCATCACAAATTCCTGCGCCAGCAGCCCAAGATCGCCTGGACCAACACCGATGCCAAGCGTGCCTGCCTCGCGGTGCTGGAGACCTGGCTGAAGCGCGGCGTCGACGGCTTTCGCCTCGACGTCGCCAACGCCTATCTCCACGACGCAGGCCTGACCGACAATCCCGCGATCCCGCCCGGCGAACGCGGCGGCTACGAATGGTCCCACGCCGCGAACATGCAGCGGCACCTGCACGACTCCAACCTGTTCGAGAACCGCAAGGAACTGGCCGACATCCGCCGCACCGTCGAGCAATTCGACGGCCGCTTTGTGTTCGGCGAATTCTCGGAAGAGTTCGAGCGCTCGGGCGCCTATCTTGCGCCCGACGAAGGCCTGCATGCCGGCTACACCTTCGCACTGCTGGTCGCGAGCAAGCTGGCGCCGAGCTACATCAAAAAACATTTCGACGGGCTGAACGAGCACCCCAAGCACTGGCCGTGCATCTCGTTCTCCAACCACGACGTGCCGCGCACCGTGACGCGCTTCGGCGGCAGCGCCGACGGCGATCCGGCGCTGGCGAAATTCCTCTTCGCGCTGCTGTGCAGCCTGCGCGGCACGACGCTGATCTACCAAGGCGAGGAACTGGGCCTGCCGGAGGTCGATCTCAACCGCGACCAGCTCAAGGATCCGGTCGGCGACCTCTATTACCCAATAGCCAAGGGCCGCGACGGCTGCCGCACGCCGATGCCTTGGGATGCAACAGCGCCGAACCTCGGCTTTTCAAAGGGCACGCCGTGGCTGCCGATAGGCCCGGCGCACAAGGCGCTCGCGGTGAGCGAGCAGGAAGGCAACGCGGACTCACCGTTGGAATTCGCGCGGCACTTCCTGGCCGGCCGCAAGCAGAGCAGGGCGCTGCGCCTGGGCGCGCTCGAATTCCTCGATGCCGAAAAGCCCATCCTCGCCTTCACCCGCGAGCACGAAGGCGAGACGATGCTCTGCGTCTTCAACATGAGCCGCGGCGACGCGACGTTCCGCCATCCGCTGATCGCCGGCGCCCAAATCGTCGGGCTCGGCTGCAACAATACGATGGTGTCGGGACCGGTGCTTTCGCTCGGTCCCTTAGCCGCGTGGTTCGCGACCTGCTGAACGCGTGCCGCTCAGGGCGCCTTCGCCGGGCAGACATGGACCGGTTTCCACGTCACCGAAACGAGGTGCTTGCCTTGCAGGCAGATCGTCGGATCGCCGCTCGGAACGCCGGTGCCTTGAATCATCGCGCCGACCCCGGGTTTGGGGTGCGCGCTGGTGATTTCATAGAGCACGCTCGGCAGCCAGGTGCTTTTCACACCGATGCAATGGTCCTCGACCAGCTTCACGACTTTACCGCAGAACCCGACACTGGCGGGCGGGGCGACGGCATCCGCGGCGCTCGCGGCCGTCACGCCGAGGAGCGCGATGGCGCAGGCGGCTGACAGGATTTTGATTTTCATAAATACTCCCTCTTGAGGAATATTTATTATAAGCCGATTTTGATTATTTGAACTTCTTGCTACATGAATTCGCTTTTACTCATCGGGCGCTGAACGGACGTCTGCGCGAATGCTTAGTGCTCGCGTGCCCCGTCGAACGCCGCCAGCACCGCTTCGATCGGCAGCAGGACGCAGGTGTGGCGGCTTTTCACCGCAGCGACGCCGTCGAATACGCTGAAGACGTCGAACGGCGCGTGCGGCGGCGAGCCGCCCTCCAGCATCGCGCGCACCGCGTCGCGCAGCGCCGCGACCTCGGCCTGGGTAAGGCCGCAAATCTCGGCGCCGACGATGGCGGCCGACGCCTGGGTCAGGACGCAGGCCCGGGTGTGGTGCGCCACCCCCACGATGCGCCCGTCGGCGATCGCCACGTCCATCGTCACCTTGTCGCCGCAGGTCGGATTGTGGGCGTGGCCGGTCTCGCAGGGCACCGTCAGCCGCCCCGACCCGGTGGCGTCGGCGGCGAGGCGGAGGAGCTCCTTCTTGTAGAGGGGGTCGCTCATCTTATCGGCCTACCGCTTCGCTACTTGAGGCCATGTAGGCTCGAAGGGCATCCGGCGTGTCGATATCGGTCAGCGGCCCGTCGTCGGCGGCTTCAACTTCGGCCACCAGCTCGTTGTACTGCGCGATCAAGTGACGGGCGCCAACATCGCCTTCCAGAGCCAGCATTTCGGGGAAAAAACGCCGTGCCCACAGCACCGGGTTGCCGCGCCTCCCGTGCCGCGTGGCGACGCAGATGGCGCGGTCCTCGCCGGGGTCGAAAGCCGCGATCAGCTTGTCGAGCAGGGCCGCCGTCACGTCGGGCATGTCGCCGAGCAGGATCAGCGCGCCGTCGCAGTCTTGCGGCAGGGCTTTGAGACCGCACTTGAGCGAACTGCTCAAACCCTTTGAATAATCTGGATTGTGGGCAAAGAGGGGAGAGCAGGGTGCCAGCGCGCGCCGGACCTCGGCGCCGTCCTTGCCGGTGACCACGACGACCGAAGCCACAGCGCTCGCCAGGGCCGCCTCGACCGCATGGCACACCATCGGCTTGCCGCGCACCGGCGCCAGCAGCTTGTTCGAGCCCATCCGCGACGACAGTCCCGCCGCCAGCACGATGGCGGCGATCTTGGGCAGGCGCCCGGCGGGGCGCTCGTCGCGCGGCTGCGGCCGGGACGGGATCTCGGTCAGGAGGCCTCCGACCCCCATCGCCGCGATCTCGCTGCGCCCGAGCGGCAGCCCGGCCAGGAGCCGCCAGAGCACGAAGTCGAAGCCGTTGAGCTTGGGCGAGCGGGCACAGCTGGGCAGGCCGATGACGGTCCGCCCGGCTAGCGTCCCCAGCAGCAGCAGATTGCCCGGATCGACCGGCATGCCGAAATGCTCGACCGCGCCGCCCGCCGCGGCGATGGCGGCGGGGATGACGTCGCGGCGGTCGGTGATGGCGCTGGCGCCGAACACCAGGATCGGATCGGCGCCGTCCGCCGCGGCCTTGCCGAGCGCCGCAACCAGCGCCGCGGTGTCATGGGCGACGCGCTGCTCCGACGCCAGGGCCGAGCCGAGCGCCGTCAGGCGGTCTTCGATGGCGCCGCGGTTCTTGTCGAGCAGGGACGGCTTGGTGTCCGGCAGGATCGTCGAGATCAGCGCGGCGCGCCTGGCCGCGAAGGGCGCGACCCGGACCGCGGCGTCCGCGAGCAGACGCTCGGCGGCTTCGACCGCGGCGCGCGGCGCGGCGAACGGGATGATCTTGACCGTCGCCAGCATCTGACCCTTCGCGGCGCGGGCGAAAGGCGGCAGGGTCGCGATGGTGATCGCCTCGTCGATCCGGTTCAGCGCCGCGACGGTATCGGCATCGATGACCGCGAGCCCGTCGGCCAGCGCATAGAGATTGACCCGTCCGGTGAAGGCGGCGCCGGCCCGGACCTCGGCGCCCGTGGCGCGCGCCGCGATGCGGCTGGCCGCTTCGTCTTCGCCGATGTCGTCCGGCTCCAGCCGCGCCACCGCCACGGCCGCGATGCCGGCGCCGGCGATCGCGGCGACGTCGGCCGCCGACAGCACGCGGCCCTTCTTGAAGCGCGTTTCGCCGGCGCGCACGCCATGTGCCAGGATCGCGCCCAGCGCCTGTGTGATCGCGACGATGTCGAATTCCATGGCGGGAGATTACGCGGCCACGGCCTCGCGCGGCAAACGCAGGCGGGCGCGCAGGCCCCCTTCGCTGCGATTCTCCAGCGTCACGCCGCCGCCATGGCCCTGGGCGATGGCCTTGACCAGCGTCAGCCCCAGCCCGGTGCCGCCGGTGTCGGCATTGCGCGAGCTTTCCAGGCGCACGAAGGGCTCGAACACCCGGCTCTGGTCGTCGTCGGGAATGCCGGGGCCCTCGTCCTCGACCAGGATCTCATAGGCCCCCGGCATCTCGTTCAGGTGCACCTCGGCGCGGCGGCCATAGGCGACCGCGTTCTCCACCAGGTTGCGCACGGCGCGGCGGATCTCGTCGGGGCGGCATTGCAGCGGCGCCGGGCCGTGCGCCCGCCACGTCACCGGCTCGCCCAGATCGTCGAGGTCGGCGCACAGACTCTCGACCAGGGCCGACAGGTCGATGTTGCGCTTGCTCTCGCCGCCGGCGCCGCGCGCCGCCGAGAGCACCGACTCGGTCAGCGCCTGCAGCTCGTCGAGATTGTTGCCGAGCCGCTCGCGCAGCTCCTCGTCCTCGACGAACTCGATGTTGATGCGCATCGCGGTCAGGGGCGTACGCAGATCGTGGCCGACGGCCGAGAGCAACTGGCGCTGGCTTTCCATCGTCTTGGTCACCCGGTCGGTCATGGCGTTGAAGGCGATGGCGGCGTTGCGCACGTCGTCGGGGCCTTCCTCGGGCACGCGCGGCGCGGTGCCGCCGCCGGCGGCGACGCTGGCCGACGACGCCAGCGCGGTGAGCGGCCGCACGACGCGGCGCGAGATATAGGCGGCGGCGGTCGAGGCGACGACGATCGCCATGACCGCTGCGATCATCACTTCGGTCGGCCAGGGCGGCGTCGGCGGGCGGAAATACATCGCCTCCAGCTGCGTGCCGCGCACCACCGGCAGGATGATCTGGACCGCGGGGCCCGGCTGGTGGTGCAGCCGCGCCCGCCCGTCATTGGGCGGCGTCACCGAGGCGACGAACTTGACCGAGACCGGCAGCGTCGCCTTGTCGTCGGGCAGAAGATCGCGCACCCGCGCCGCCAGCCGCGCCTCTTCGTCGCTCATCGGCGGCATCGGCGTCTTGCCGTGCAGCAGGGTGTAGCGCCAGGCGCCCGAGCTCATCGCCACCGCCGCGCCTTGGCGCGCCTTGGCGCTGATCGCCGCCAGCACCGTCGACATCGAAGCGACGCGGTCGATGATGCGTTCGTTCTGGTCGCTTTCGCTCATCCGGTCGCTGCCGAACTGGAACCAGCCGGCGACCGCGAGATTGGAGATCAGCACCGCCGCCGCGGTGACGACGATGAGCTGCATGCCGAGGGTGCGCGGCCACAATCTCATGGCGGGCTCATTGCAGTTCGGGGTCCATGGCGAAGATATAGCCGCCGCCCCACACCGTCTTGATATAGCGCGGGTTCTTGGGGTCGGGCTCGATCTTCTTGCGCAAGCGGCTGACGTGATTGTCGATCGAGCGGTCGAACAGGTCGGCGTCGCGCCCCTTGGTCAGATCGAGCAGCTGGTTGCGGGTGAGCGCGATCTTGGGCCGTTCGAGCAGGGCGCTGAGCAGGCGGAACTCGCCGCTCGACAAGGGCAGGGCGACGCCGTCGCCGCCGATCAGCTCGCGCTGGCCGGTGTCGAGCGTCCAGTCGCCAAAACGAATCCGCTCGGCGGCGGGCGGTTTTTGGCGCGGCGGTAGCGCGTGCGTGCGGCGCAGCACCGCAGCGACGCGGGCGATCAGCTCGCGCGGGCTGAAGGGCTTGGGGATGTAATCGTCGGCGCCCATCTCCAGCCCGATGATGCGGTCGACCTCCTCGCCGCGCGCCGTGAGCAGGATGACGGGAATCTGCGAAGTCTCGCGGATCGAGCGGCACAAGGACAGGCCGTCCTCGCCCGGCATCATGATGTCGAGCACGACCAGATCGATGGCCGAGCCCTTCATCACCTTGCGCGCGGCGATGGCGTCGGCGGCGGTGGTGGCGCGGTAGCCCTGTTCGCGCAGATAGCGCGCCAGCGGCTCGCGGATGTCGCGCGCGTCCTCGACCAGCAGAACATGCGGCTTGGTGTCGTCTTTGATCATGCCTGGGCAATTTGAGCCTTCGCTGCCGGGGCTGCAAATCTCTTTGCGACAAAGTTTGCGCCGGAATGTTTACGGCACACTTTGCGACGATCACGTTTTGTTCCGGTATCGATTTGCGACCGCTACGGTGTCGAGTGGGCGGACCGATTTGGAGATCGCCATGACCAGAAACACCAAGATCGCCTTGCTTCTGAGCGCTGCCGTGGTTCTCGGCGGCTCGACCCTCGCCTTTGCGCATATGGACGGGCCGCCGCCGCCCGACGGGCCGATGCAGGGCCTGGTCCACCGTGCCAGGCTCGCCGACCGCCTGCTCGCCGAGTTCGACGCCAACAAGGACGGCAAGATCACCCGCGCCGAGTTCAACAACGTTCTGGGCACCCGCTTCGCCGCCGCGACCCACAAGGCCGGCGGCATGACCGAGGACCAATTCCTCGCGATGCACCAGGGCGACTTCCAGCAACATGCCGCCGAGATGTTCCGCCGCATCGACTGGAACGGCGACGGCAAGCTGACGCTCGACGAGTTCACCGCGCCGCAGCGCGCGCATTTCCAGATGATGGACCGCGAAGGCACCGGCACGGTGTCGTGCCGCCCGATGATGCATGCCGATTTCCGCTCCGGCGGCGAGCCGCCGCCGGATGCGCCGTCCGAACGGGGCGGCTGGCACGGTGGCGATCACGGCGGCCGTTTCGGCGGACACGGCTTCGGCGGACGCGGTGGTCCCGGTGGTTTCGGGCGCGCCCGCTTCTGCGGCGACAGCGATGTCAGCCGCGACGGCATGGTGACGCGCGCCGAGTTCGACACGATCATGACCAAGCACTTCCAGGAAGCCTCCGGCGGCGCGCCGGTGATCACGCTGGCGGCTTTCACCGCCAATATGGCGGAGCGCTTTCGCGACATGAACGACAAGATGTTCAAGCGCCTGGACAAGGACGGCGACGGCAAGCTCAGCCTCGCCGAATTCGCAGGCCCGCCGCTCAAGATGTTCGACCGTCTCGACCGCGATCACGACGGCACGATCACGGCGGACGAGATGAAGCCCCGCTTCCATGGCCGCG
>CAYXMO010000064.1:0-2606 GCA_964465935.1 uncultured Rhizobium sp. | reverse complement strand
GCCGATGTAGAAGCAGTTCGATTTCAGCGCCGCGATCAATCCCGGATCGTCGATCTTGGGATCGTGGCTCAGGAACACGATGGCGCTGCGCGGTCCCAGCGGCTGCTTCTCCAGCGCTTCGTCCGGCCAGTCATGGCTGAGCGCCACGCCGGGAAACCTTGCCGGCGTCGCGAACGCGCTGCGCGGATCGACGATGCGCACGCCATAGCCGGCTTCCTGCGCCATCCGCGTCAGCGGCTGGGCGATGTGCACCGCACCGACGATGACCAGATCGAGCGGCGGATTGAACACGGCGAGGAACCAGCTGCGCCCTTCGATCTGCGCCGGACCCGAAGTGTCGGCCCGCGCCGCGCCCGCCGCCGCGAGGCCGAGGGCGGAGGTATCGGCCGCCGGGTCGATCAGAAGGTCTTCGCCGCTTGCCAGATCGGTGGCGCGCACGACGGCGCGGCCGGCGCGGCGCGCCGCGTTCAACGCATCGAGGGTTTCGCGCTTCATGAGATTGAGTACTCGTTATCCCAACCCAAATTCGTCATCGCCCGCTTTATGCGGGCGACCCATTTGGGCAATCCCGCGCCTAAAGAAATCGGGTCGCCCGGACAAGCCGGGCGATGACGGCAGAGAAGGGTGGAGAAAACGACCACCTACACCACCGGTTCGACGAAAATCTCGATCCGCCCGCCGCAGGCCAGCCCAACCGACCAGGCGGTCTCGTCGCTGACGCCGAATTCCAGCGTCCGCACCTTGCCGTCGGCCATCGCCGCGACCGCTTCTTCGATCACCGCGCCTTCGATGCAGCCGCCCGACACCGAGCCGGCGAAGGCGCCGTCGTCGCGCACCGCGATCTGGCTGCCAGCCTGGCGCGGTGCCGAGCCCCAGGTCTTGATCACGGTCGCGAGCGCGACCTTGCGCCCGTCGCCGAGCCAAGCAGCGGCGGCATCCAGCGGCTCGAGGATTGGATCGCTCACGTCTCGTTCCCATGGCGAAAAGCTCCCGCCCAGCATGGCGTGCGGCGGCGAAGAAAAGCAATGCGCAACCGCGGCGGGCAGGGCGCGTCAGTATTCGCGCGCGATTTCTGCCCCTCTATTTGAGGGGGCGCCGGTTTATTTGAACGGCGCCTTCTGTAATCTCAACAGGCCTTGATGCGCGACTCGCGCGCCTGCCGATGAGGGGACCGTCATGAAAATTTCGTGGAAGAAGATTCTGCGTCCTGCTGCCTGGACCGGCGGCGTCGCCGCGCTCGGCCTCGCCGCCACCTTGGCCGTCACCCAGATGGCGGAATCGGCGCAGCCGATGAAGCGCGCCATCGCGCCCGGCGTCTCGGTGCAGCGCGAACCGGCGCAAGCGGCGGCGGCGCTGCCGGCGCCGTGCAACGGCGTCTTCAGCGACGGCAGCAAGATCAATGTCGCCAGCCCGAGCTATCTGCAGGACGTTCCCGGCGACCAGCTGTTCTGCGACTTCCACACCTTCGCCTGGAACCAGTTCATCTACCTGACTCAGATGGCGGCCGATCCCAACAATGGCGGCCAGGTGACGCCGCTCTTTCTGCACATGGCGCCGTGGTACAACCTGCTCAAGCCCAACGGTTCGCCGCCGCCGGGCGCCTATCCGGGCGGCAACACCGGCTTAAAGGGCGCGGGTCTCGACCAGGGCCAGGCCGGCGACGACGATCACCTGCTCGACGTGCGCGGCGCCACCGTCAAATACGACATCCGCTTCAACAGCTACATGTACAACGCCATCGTCCAGGCCGGTCTCTACACCCAGGCCGGCTATACCAGGGCGTGCAATCCGGTGGCCAGCGGCCCCAACCAGGGCAATTGCCAGAACGGCCAGATGTACCTGCCGCCGGTCACCGCCGGCTCGCCGAGCCAGCCGGTCCCCGGTTCGCTGGAAATCAAGACGGCGTGGCGCGATTTCGGCGATGCCGCCAATTGCCCGGGCACGCAGTTCTATTGCAACGGCCGCTTCGGCCTCGTCGGCATGCACATCGTGCAGAAGACGCAGACCCATGGCGAATGGATCTGGGCCTCGTTCGAGCACGTCGCCAACGATCCCGACTGCTACCCCGGCAACGACACGCCGATCGCGGCGCAATCGCCGCTCGGCACGCCGTGGTCGTTCTTCAATCCGGTGACCGCCGGCCCGTCGGTGATGTCGACCCAGATGTGCGAAGTCGGCGGCACCAAGCCGCAATGCAACGCCAATCCGAAATATTACCTGACGCAGCATCTGTTCCTCTACAAGCCGGTCAACGTCTGCCGCACCGACGCGATCCCGGCCGGCGGCGCCAACACCGCCAACTGCGCCAGCATCCCGGACGGCCCGCCGGTGCAGAGCTCCAACAGCGGCGGCAACGTCGCCTGTTTGAACGCGACGCTGATGCCGCAGCTTTCGGGGGTGTGGAAGAACTACAAGATGATCGGCTCGCTCTGGGTCCGCGGCACCACCGCGCCGACGCAGAACTTCCGCATCCAGATCTTCCAGCAACAAGTATCTGGATTGCCCTACGGCCAGCCGGTCGGCTTCCCCAATCTCGCCAACACGATGATGGAGACGTGGATGCAGTGGGGTTCGACCGGCTACGATCCGTTCGGCGAGAACGCGAC
>CAYXMO010000063.1:0-12847 GCA_964465935.1 uncultured Rhizobium sp. | reverse complement strand
TTCACCTTCTACAAGGGCAAGGAGCTGATCGTGACCACCTGGTTCGCGCTGCCCGACCGGCTCTACGACGACACCGAAGAACTTGCGCGCTGGGCCCGCGATGCCCACCGCGTCGCGCTGGCGTCGCCCACGGCGAAGAAAAAGGCGCGCAAGGCCGCCGGCCCCGCGCGCCCGCGAAAAAAGCGCTGATCCTATTGCTGGACCAGATTGCCGTTGTTGTTGCCGACATTGTTGATCGACAGGCTGGTCGAATTGCTCGATCCGTTGCTCATCCGGCAATAGGCCGAAAGCGTCACGACCGGGCCGCTGGTGCTGATCGCGATGCTGCCGCAGCTCTGCTGGAAGGTGCTGTTGCCGGAGCCCTGCGTCAGGTGGCCGTTCTGGTTGCTGATGCCCATCAGCACCAGGCTCGTTGCATGCGGCGCGCCATTGGCCTGCAGGCAGGTCGACGCGATCGTCGCCTGGCCCGACGCGGACCATTGGAAGCTCGTATTCGAGCAGGTGTAGGGGAACGTGCTGCTGGCGGCGGCGGGCGACGCGGCGAAAGCGGCGGCAACCGCGATGGCGGCCGTGAGCAGATACTTTTTCATGGGGTCCCTCCCGTGAGTGTGGGCGCGAACCCTCTTCCCAACCCCAGGCGAGGTCAAGACGGTCCGGCCCCCACGAATAAGGGGAGCCGGACCTGCCGCCATCACCAAAGTTTCACGCGCTGGTCGGGTGCGAGATACATTTTGTCGCCAGGCTTGACGCCGAACGCTTCGTACCACGCGTCAACATTGCGCTCGGGGCCGACGGCGCGCCAATGCGGCGGGCTGTGCGGGTTGGTCAGCACCTGCTGGCGCATCGCGGCGTCGGTGTACTTGCCGCGCCACACCTGCGCGAAGGCGAGGAAGAAGCGCTGGTCGCCGCTGAAGCCGTTCAGCACCGGCGCCTTCTTGCCGTTCAGCGAGGCGTGATAGGCCTGCAGCGCGATCGCGACGCCGGAGAGGTCGCCGATATTCTCGCCCATGGTCAGCTTGCCGTTGACGTGCAGGCCCGGCAGACCTTCATAGGAATCGTATTGCGCCCCCAGCATCGCGACGCGTTCCTCGAACGCCTTGCGGTCGGCGTCGGTCCACCAGCTCTGCAGCGTGCCGGCACCGTCATATTTGCTGCCCTGGTCGTCGAAGCCGTGGCCGATCTCGTGCCCGATCACCACGCCGATGCCGCCATAGTTCACCGCGTCGTCGGCATTGGGATCGAAGAAGGGCGGCTGCAGGATCGCGGCCGGGAAGAAGATCGAGTTGAACGACTGGGTGTAATAGGCGTTCACCGTCGGCGGCGTCATGTTCCATTCGTCGCGCTTGACCTTGGCGTCGATGCGCGCGAGGCGATACTGCCACTCGAAGGCGTTGGAGCGCTCGATGTCGCCGACCAGGTCGTTGGCGGCGATGCTGAGGCCCGAATAGTCGCGCCACTCGTCGGGATAGCCGATATGCGGCGTGAAGGCGTGCAGCTTGTCGAGCGCCTTCTGCCGGGTGACGTCGGTCATCCAGGTGATCTTGCGGATGTCGGCGTCGTAGGCCTTGATCACATTGGCGACCAGCGCTTCGGCCTTGGCCCGCGTCGCCGGCGGGAAATATTTGGCGGCATAGAGCTTGCCGAAGGGGTGCGGCAGCACCTGGTCGATCAGCTGCACGGCGCGGGTGTCGCGCGGCAGCTGCTGGCTCTGGCCGCCGATCACCTTGCCGTAGAAGTCGAAGTCGGCGTCGTCGACCGCCTTGGGCAGGAACGAGGCCAGCGCATGCAGCGTATGGATCGTCAGATAGTCTTTCCACACGGCGAGCGGCGTCTTGGCGAAGACCTGCGCCAGCGGCGGGAACGCGGTGTTCTCGCGCACGATCACTTTGCGCGTCGCGTCGATGCCCTGGGCCTTGAAGAACACCGTCCAGTTGAAGCCGGGGGCGAAGCTTTGCAGCTCTCCCACCGTCATCGGATTGTAGGTCTTGTCGGCGTCGCGGCGCGCGGCGCTTGCCCAATGCGCCGTGGCGATGGCCTCCTCCAGGGCATAGACGGCGGCGGCGCGGGCCTCGGCGTCCTTCACCCCGGCCAGCATCAGCGTCTGCACCAGATATTTCTTGTACGCCTCGCGCGTCGCGGCGAGGCCAGCGTCGTCGGTCTTCAGGTAATAGTCGCGGTTGGGCATGCCCAGGCCCGACTGCGTCACCACGACTTCGTAGACGTTCGAATTCTTGGGGTCCACGCCGATGCGGTCGGCGACGATGCCGTCGCCGTTCGCCGCCGCCGGGAAGCTCTGGTCGCCCAGGAGCGCTGCCAGTTCGTCCGGCGATTTGAGCCCATCGATGCGCGCCAGGTCGGACTTGATCGGGGTCAGGCCGCGCGCTTCGATGCCGGCGGTGTCGGTGAAGCCGTCATAGAGCGCGAGGATTTGGTTTTCCTCCGGCGTGCGCGAAGCCGGCGCCTTGGCGTGCAGATCGGCGATCAGGTCCTTCATCCGCTGTTCGGACAAGATGCGCAGCGACTGGAACGAGCCGATGGAGGTGCGGTCGGCCGGGATTTCGGTGCGCTTGAACCAGGCGCCGTCGGCATATTCGAAGAAGTCGTCGCCCGGCCTGACGGTGGTGTCCATGCCGCTGAGGTCGAAGCCCCAGCCGCCGATCGCGGCTTTGCCGGCGGGCGGCGTGGCGGCGATGGCGACACAGGCGGCGCCGGCAAGACCGGCCAGGGCAATTGCGATCTTCTTCATGGCATTGTTCCCTTGGATTGAGTCAGCTCACCACACCGGCACGCGCTTGTCCGGCGGCAGGTACAGCTTGTCGCCCGGCTTGATGTCGAACGCGGCATACCAGCCGTCGGTGTTGCGCACCACGCCGTTGACGCGGAACTCCGACGGACTGTGCGGGTTCGACAGCACCTGGCTGCGGATCGCGCCGTCACGGTGGCGCTCGCGCCAGCTCTGGGCATAGGCGATGTAGAAGCGCTGATCGCCCGTCAATCCGTTCAGCACCGGCGCTTTGCTGCCGCCGAGCGAGATGTGGTAGGCCTTGAGCGCGATCACCAGCCCCGCGATGTCGGCGACGTTCTCGCCCAGCGTCAGCCTGCCGTTGATATGCAGGCCGGGCAGGGGCTCGTACTGATCGTATTGTCCGGCGATGGCGCCGGTGCGGGCCTGGAAGTTCTTCAGGTCCGCCGGCGAGAACCAGTTCGCCAGGATGCCGCGGGCATTGTACTTGGCGCCCTGGTCGTCGAAGGAATGGCTGAGCTCGTGCCCGATGGTGGCGCCGATCTCGCCATAGTTCACCGCGTCGTCGGCGTTGGGATCGAAATAGGGCGGCTGCAGGATGCCGGCCGGAAACACGACCTCGTTGAGGTTGGGATTGTTATAGGCGTTGTTGGTCGGCGGCGTCATGCCCCATTCGCTGCGGTCGACCGGATTGTCGATGCGCCTCAGCTCGCGGTTCCATTCGAACACCGAGGTCGCCTTGATGCTCTTGATCAGGTCGCCGCGGTCGATGGCGAGCGCCGAATAGTCGCGGAAATTGTCGGGATAGCCGATCTTCAGCTGCGTCGCGTGCAGCTTCTCCAGCGCCTTGGCCCGCGTCGGCGGCGTCATCCAGGACAGTGTCCGGATGTCGGCGTCATAGGCGGCGAGCAGGTTCTTGACCAGTTGCAGCGCCTTGGCCTTGGCGTCCGGCGGGAAATAGCGCGCGACGTAGAGCTTGCCCAGCGCTTCGCCCATCGTGTTGTCGAGCAGCTTGATGCCGCGGGTCGGGCGTTCGAGCTGCGCCGTCTTGCCGCCCAGCGCCGTCCCGTAGAACGCGAAATCGGTGTCGTCGACGTGTCTGGGCAGGTAAGCGGCGAAACGGTGCAGGTAACGCGTCGTCATATAGTCGCGCCACACTTCGATGGGCGTCGCGGCGAACACCTTGGCGAGGTTGGGGAACGCCGTGTTCTCCGCGACGATGACCTTGCGTTGGCCGCCCTTCTCCGGGATGCCGGCGGCCTTGAACATCGCGTCCCAGTCGAAGCCGGGCGCCAGCTGCTTGAGCTGCGCGATGGTCATCGGATTGTAGATTTTGTCGGCGTCGCGGCGGTCGGCGGCCGGCCAACTCACCTTGGCCAGCGCCAGCTCCAGCGCATAGATTTTCTCGGCCCGCCCTGCGGCGTCGCTCGCGCCGGCGATGGTCAGCATCGCGGTGAGATACTTCTTGTACGCCGCCTGCGCCTTGAGGATTTCGGCGTCGGTCTTCAGGTAGTAGTCGCGGTCCGGCATGCCCAGGCCCGACTGGTACAGGTTGATCGAATAGGCATCGGAATTCTTGTCGTCGACGCCGATGTAGAATCCGAACGGCCCGTCCAGCCCCAGCGCCGGATCGCCGATCGCGGCCGCCACCTGGCTCAGCGAGGTGTAATGCGCGATGGCGGCGAGATCGGCCTCGGCCGGTTTCAGTCCGGCGGCTTCGATCTGCTTGGTGTCCATATAGGCGTTGTAGAGATCGCGCAGCTTGCGCCCTTCCGGTGTCAGCTTGCCGTCCGGCGTCTTGGCGAGATCGCCGACCAATCCCTTCAGCCGCGCTTCGTTGGAAAGGTCGAGCTCCAGGTTGACGCCCGAATAGGTGCGGTCGGCCGGGATCACGTCCTTCTTGATCCACAATCCGTTGGCGTATGTGAAGAAGTCGTCGCCCGGCTTGACGCCCTTATCGATGTAGGAGAGCTCGACGCCCCAGGGCTTGACGGTTGGCGCGCCGGCCAGGGCCGCGCTGGCCGCCGCAACGATCACGGCCGCACCGGCCAACAAACGACTGCGCTTCATCGGATTGTCCTCACACGCTTGAAAGAAAAGCGCCGCCGAGCGGGGCTCGGCGGCGCAGGTTTAGGTTCTACCAGAGATGCACGCGCTGTTCGGGCGCGAGATACTCCTTGTCGCCCGGCTTGACGCCGAAGGCGTCGTACCAGGCGTCGACATTGCGCGTCGGTCCGATGACGCGGAACATCGCCGGGCTGTGCTCGTTCGACAGCGTCTGGGTGCGCAGCGCCGCATCGCGGTACTTCGAACGCCAGATTTGCCCGAACGACAGGAAGAAGCGCTGGTCGCCGGTCAGCCCGTCGATCACCGGCGCCGGCTGGCCGTTCAGCGACAGGTGATAGGCCTTGAGCGCGATGGTGATGCCTGCGAGGTCGGCGATGTTCTCGCCATTGGTGTTCGCTCCGATCACATGCAGGCCCGGCAGCGGCTCATAGGTGTCGTATTGCGCCGCCAGCGCGTCGGTCTTGCCCTTGAAGTTCTTGAAGTCGTCCGCCGTCCACCAGTCGCGCAAGACGCCGTCGCCGTCGTATTTCGCGCCCTGGTCGTCGAAGCCATGGCTGATCTCGTGGCCGATGACGGCGCCGATGCCGCCATAGTTCACCGCGTCGTCGGCGTTGGGATCGAAGAACGGCGGCTGCAGGATGGCGGCCGGGAACACGATCTTGTTGAACGACGGATTGTAGTAGGCGTTGATGGTCGGCGGCGTCATGCCCCACTCGGTCTTGTCGACCGGGTTGTCGAGCCGGTTGAGCTGGCGGTGCCACTCGAACACCACGCCGGCCTGGGCGTCGGCCAGCAGCTTGCCCGGCGTCACCGCGTAGGACGAATAGTCGATCCACACGTCCGGATAGCCGACATAGGGCGTGAACTTGTGCAGCTTGATCAGCGCCTTCTGCCGCGTCTCCTCCGACATCCAGGGCAAGGTGCGGATATCGGCGTCATAGGCCTTGAGCAGGTTGGCGACCAGCTCCTGCACCTTCTTCTTCGCCTCGGGCGGGAAATATTTGGCGACGTAGATCTTGCCGAGCGCTTCGCCGAGCAGATTGTCTAGCAGATGCGCGCCGCGCGTGGCGCGGTCGAGCTGCACCGACTGGCCGCCCAGCACCTTGCCGTAGAACTCGAAATCGGCGTCGTCGAAGCGCTTGGGCAGATAAGCCGAAGCCGTGTGCAGGTACTGCACCGTCAGGAAATCGCGCCACACCGCCACCGGCGTCTCCGCAAAGATCTTCGCAAGAGGTCCGAAAGCGGTGTTCTGCGTCACCACGACGACGCGTTCGCCCTTGGGCCCGGTCATCGGGATGCCGGCCTCTTTGAAGAACGCGTCCCAGGGGAATTGCGGCGCCAGCTTCTTGAGGTCCGACACCTTCATCGGATTGTAGGTCTTGTCCTCGTCGCGGTTCTCGGCGCGCGTCCAGTGCACCTGCGCGATCTTGGCTTCGACGTCGTAGACCGCCCGCGCCCGCTTGTCGGCGTCGGCCGCGCCCGACAGCGTCAGCATCGTCGCGATGTACTTCTTATAGGCGTCGCGCGCCTGCGCCAGCGCCGCATCGTCGCGCAGATAATAGTCGCGGTCGGGCATGCCCAGCCCGCCCTGCGTCAGCACCACCGAATAGGCGTTGGGGTCCTTCTGGTCGACGCCCAGATACATGTTGAACACGCTCTGCACGCCGAAGCGCGGCTCCGACATGGCGCGCGCCACGCCGGCGAGGTCCTTGATCTTGGCGATGGTCGCCAGGTCGGCCTTGGCCGGGGCGAGGCCGGCGGCCTCGATCTTGCCGGTATCGACGAATGCTTCGTAGAGGTCGCGCAGCTTCTTCTCTTCGACCGAGAGCGAGGCATAGGGCTTGGCCTGCAGCTCGGCGACCATGTCCTTCATGCGCTTTTCCGAAAGGATGCGCAGGAGCTGGAACGAGCCGATGCTGCTGCGCTCCGCCGGGATTTCCGTTTTCGCCAGCCATTTGCCGTTGACGTAGTTGAAGAAGTCGTCGCCGGGCTTGATCGTCGTGTCCATTGCCGTCAGGTCGATGCCCCAGGCGCCGAGCTCCGGCTTGGCGGAAGGCATCGCGCCGTATCCGGCCGCTAAGGCACTGCCCATGCACAAGGCAGCGGCCAACAGAACAAGGCTGCGTCGCATCGTGAAATTCTCCATGTGAATGATTGGCCACGGCGCTGGCCGCACATGGCTCCGTCATGAACCTGACACCTATAGGTCAGAACTTCGCCCGCCCGCGCAAGTCACGGACGCGCGAGTTAACTACTTGAAATTTGCAATAGCTTATTTCCCCTGGAACTTCGCCGGGCGCTTTTGCAGAAAGGCGGTGACGCCTTCCATGAAATCTTGTGTCTTTTGCGCCCGTTCCTGGCTCGCCCGTTCCAGGTCGAGCTGTTCCTCATAGGTGTTGAGCGGGCTCTGCCAGTACAGCGCCCGAGTCACGGCCAGCGACGAGGGTCCTTCGGCCAGCTGGTTGGCCAGCTTCATCGCTTCTTCCAGCAGCGCGTTGTCGCCGGTGACGCGGTTGATCAGGCCCCACTCCAGCGCCTTCTGCGCCGGCAGGCGCTCGGCCAGCAGCGACAGCTCCTTGGCGCGCGCCAGCCCGATCAGCCGCGGCAGCAGCCAGGTCGAGCCGCCATCCGGCACCAGGCCGATGCGCGTGAAGGCCTGGAGGAAATAGGCCGACTGCGACGCCACCACCAGATCGCCCATCAGCGCGATGCTCATGCCGACGCCGGCGGCGGCGCCGTTGACCGCGGTGACGAAGGGAATGGAGAGATCGCGCAACCGGCGCAGGAACGGATGATAGATGTATTCGAGCGCATGGCCGACGCCGGGCTCCTCGCCGGGCGCGCCGCGCTCGGCGAGATTGGCGCCGGAGCAGAAGCCGCGCCCTTCGCCGGTCAGGATCATGGCGCGAAAGCCATTGTCCTTGTTCTCGATGAAGTCGAGCGCCTTGGCCGCGCCTTTCACCAGCTTGACGCCGGCGGCGTTCATCGCCTCGGGATGGTTGAGCGTCAGCACGGCGACCTTGCCGTGCGCCGTCACATAGGCCCTGTCGAAATCCGTGCGCATTGCCCTCTCCGACATATCTCTGAGACGACAATACCGGAGTTATCGTGGCGTCAGCCAACCAAGATTTTTCCACCTCTTTGTTGGGGTTGGGGGGAGGCGGGGGCCGTGGCGGCGGCGTGTGGACGCTGGCCGCGGCTTGAATCGGGCCGCCGGTTGCTTGATGCTTGCCGCGCCGTCCTGGGTCTGGGCTCTCATCTCCCTCCCAGGGCACTGGATGGAAGCCATGAGCGATGCTGTCGGCCCCGGCGATTTGGTTCTGTGCATCAATGCCGCGCCGAACCATGCCACCGGCCGGCCGGTGCCCCTGGTAGCGGGGGAGACCTACCGCATCGTCGCGGTCATGGAATATGCCTGCCCGTGCGGGCGTTCCGATGCTCTGCTGGATGTCGGCGTCGATTTCGCCTGGTGCCAGACGCGTTTCCGTCTTCTCCCTAAGCCCAAGGCGCAAGCCAAGCCGCGCCGCGTCTCGGTGCCGAAGAAAGAGACGGTCTGACGGAAAGGCCGGTTACGCGGCGTCGGTTTCCAGACCCGCGGCACGCGGATCGTTCTCGCCGATCACGCAATTGCGCCCCGCATGCTTGGCGCGATACAGGCACATGTCGGCGCGCTGGATCAGCGTCGCCGCCGACTCGCCGCCGGTCAGCTCGGCGACGCCGATCGAGATCGTGATCGAGCCCAATATGTCGCCGGTCGATTTCTTGACCAGCTTCTTGCTCTGGACGTTGGCGCGGATCTGCTCGGCCAGCTTGACCGCGTCGTCGACCGCCGCGCGCCGCACGATGACGGCGAACTCCTCGCCGCCATAGCGCGCCGCGGTGTCGCGGCCCTTGGTGTTCTCGGAAATACACCCCGCCACAAGCTTGAGCACATGGTCGCCGGTCTGATGGCCCCAGGTGTCGTTGAAGACCTTGAACTTGTCGATGTCGCACATGAACAGCGCCAGCTTCTCGCCGTTCAGCTTGGCTTCCGCCATCGCGGTCTGCAGCTCGGCGTCGAACGCCTTGCGGTTGGCGATGCCGGTGAGCGGATCGGTCAGGCTCTCGCGCCGCACATTGTCGAGCTGCGCCTTGAGCTCGCCGACCTGGGCCGAGGATTGCTGCAATTCCTGTTCGAGCAGGCGCGTCTTGCTTTCCATCTCCTGGGTGGCGCCGACCAGCGTGCCGACCAGCTTGCGCAGGCTCTCCGGCGAATGGTCGTCGCCCAGCCTGCCGCTCGCCGCCGACAGCGTGTTGCCGTAGTCGGTGGCGTGCCGGCTGGCCGCGTCCAACTTGGCGATGGTCTCGTTCAGCGAGGCGGTGACGGTCTCGCCGATCGACTCGACGGCGCGTTCGGTGCGGTCGCGGGCGAAGGCGCGCTCGCGCAATTCGTGCAGGATCGCGGCGGTGAACGGGCGGCGTGCCGCGATCATGTCGCCGATGATGCGCGCCACCGCCGGATTCTCGCCGGCCGAATAGGTGTAGAAGAGCTCGTAATTGTCGGGAGTGGGCGGGACGTCGCAATCGCCCATCAGTGCGAGTGCCGTCTTCGCCAGCGCCAATTCCCGTTCGCTACGCAACGCTTCGCTCCACCGCAAGTACCCATGCCCGCGCCCGGGCTCGCCGGATAGTGGCGCCTGGGTTCGTAAGAAACCCTTAAAACACGTCGCAAAACGGGCCATTGAAGGCCGCCGCGCACACGGTTAAGTTGACAAAATATCATTCAACCGCCGCCGAGGGACATAAAATGAGCGCCGCCGAACAGATCGCCCCCACCGCCGACCCGGGCGCGCAGATGCGCCGCATCCTCGACAAGCAGCGCGCCGCGCATCTGAAGGACGGCGCCCCCAGCGCCGAGAAGCGCATCGAATGGATCGACCGCTCCATCGCCTTGCTGGTCGGCCACAAGGACGCGATCACCGACGCGCTGCGCGAGGATTTCGGCCACCGCTCGGTCGAAGCCTCGCTGTTCACCGACGTCTCCGGCTCCATCGGTCCGCTCAAGCATGCCAAAGCGCACTTGAAGACCTGGATGAAGCGCGAGAAGCGCAAGGTGACGCCCGCCATCCTCGGCCTGATGGGCGCCAAGGCCTATATCGAATACCAGCCCAAGGGCGTCGTCGGTGTCATCAGCCCGTGGAACTTCCCGTTCAACCTCACCTTCACCCCGCTCGCCGGCATCTTCGCCGCCGGCAACCGCGTGATGATCAAGCCGAGCGAGTTCACGCCGCGCTGCTCCGAATTGATGGCGCGGCTGTTCGCTAGCGCCTATGACGAAAGCGAAGTCGCGGTCTGCACCGGCGGCCCGGACGTCGGCGGCGCCTTCTCGCGCCTCGCCTTCGACCACCTGCTCTTCACCGGCGCGACCTCGATCGCCTATCACGTGATGAAAGCGGCAGCCGAGAACCTGGTCCCGACCACGCTGGAGCTGGGCGGCAAATCGCCGGTCATCGTCTCCGACAGCGCCGACATGGCGCTCACCGCCAAGCGCGTGATGATGGGCAAGACGATGAACGCCGGCCAGATCTGCCTCGCGCCGGACTACGTCATGGTGCCGCAAGGCAAGAGCCGCGAATTCGTCAAGCAGGCCGCCGACGCGGTGAGCACGATGTTTCCGACGCTGAAAGACAACCCCGACTACACCTCGGTGATCAACCAGCGCCACTACGACCGCCTGCAGGGCTATCTCGACGACGCCAAGGCCAAGGGCGCCGAGATCGTCGAATTGAACCCCGCCAAGGAAGATTTCCGCCAGCAGCCCTATCACAAAATCCCGCCGACCCTGGTGCTGAACCCGACCGACGACATGGCGATCATGAAGGACGAGATCTTCGGACCGCTGCTCCCGGTCAAGACCTACAACACCGTCGACGAAGCCATCGGTTACGTGAACGCGCATCAGCGCCCGCTCGGCCTCTACTATTTCGGCAAGGACGGACCGGAGCAGGAGAAGGTGCTCAGCCGCACGACTTCGGGCGGCGTCAGCGTCAACGATACCATCATGCATGTCGCGATGGAGGACCTGCCGTTCGGCGGCATCGGCCCGTCGGGCATGGGCGCCTATCACGGCATCGACGGTTTTCGCACCTTCAGCCACGCCAAGGCGGTGTTCCAGCAGACCGGCCGCGACCTCACCGCCATGCTCCGCCCACCCTACGGCGACGGCATCCGCAAGATGCTGACGGGCAGCATCAAGGCGTAGACTGCCGGATAATAACGCTTGACGTTATTATAGTAACGTCATAGGTTATTACCGGTGATCAAGAGCTTCGCCTGCCGGCACACCGCGGCGCTGTTTGTGCGCTCGCCGACGAAGCGCTTTGGTCCGGACTTGCGGAAGATGGGCCTGCGGAAGCTTCTGCAGATCGATGCCGCGACGCAGCTTGAAACCCTGAACGTGCCTCCCGCGAACCGGCTTGAGGCGCTGAAGGGCGACCGGAAGGGGCAGCATTCGATTCGCGTCAATGACCAGTGGCGCATTTGCTTTCGCTGGCACGAAGGCCATGCCTGGAGCGTTGAGATCGTGGATTATCACTGACGGAAATAAAGATGCCCAAGAAACTCGATCCCATCCATCCCGGTGAAATCCTGCTGGAGGATTTCCTCAAGCCGATGGCGGTGACTCAGTACCGGCTCGCCAAGGCGATCAGCGTCCCCGCGCGCCGCATCAACGAGATCGTGCTGGGCCGCCGCGCGATCAGCGCCGATACCGCGTTGCGGCTGGGCCGCGTCTTCGGCATGGAGTCCGAGTTCTGGCTCAATCTCCAGAGCCGCTACGATCTGGAAGTCGCGAAAGACGGATTGGCCGGACGCCTCGCGAAAGAAGTGCGCCCGCTGGCGGCCTAAGCCGCCGTCCACCCGCCATCCATCGAAAGGTTCGCGCCGGTGATGTTCTTGGTCGCGTCGGAGCACAGGAATACCGCCAGCGCCGCGACTTCCTCGACCGTGACGAACTCTTTGGTCGGCTGCGCCGCCAGCAGCACGTCGTTCACCACCTGCTCCTTGGTCATGCCACGCGCCTTCATCGTGTCGGGGATCTGCTTCTCGACCAGCGGCGTCCAGACATAGCCTGGGCTGATGCAATTGACCGTGATCCCGAACGCCGCGGTCTCCAGCGCCACGGTCTTGGTCAGGCCGGCGATGGCGTGCTTGGCCGACACGTAAGCCGACTTGAACGGGCTCGCGACCAGCGAATGCGCCGATGCGGTCGAGATGATGCGGCCCCATTTGCGCTTCTTCATCCCCGGCACCGCCGCGCGCATGCCGTGGAACGCGCTCGACAGGTTGATGGCGATGATCTGGTCCCACTTCTCGACTGGAAAGTCCTCGACCGGCGAAACGAACTGCACGCCCGCGTTGTTGACCAGCACGTCGACGGCACCGAACGCTGCCTCGGCCTGCGCGATCATCGCCGCGATTTCGGCTGGCTTGGTCATGTCGGCCGGCGAATAGCGCGCCTTGACGCCGAATTCGCTCTCGATCCCAGCCCGCGTCTTTTCGATCTCGGCAGCCTCGCCGAAGCCGTTGATCGTCACGTTGGCGCCTTCCCTGGCAAAGGCGCGCGCGTAAGCCAGCCCGATGCCGCTGGTCGAGCCGGTGACGACGGCGGATTTGCCTTTGAGGGTCATGACTTGTTCCTTTTCAGATGCCGATTTTGTACCCGAGAACTTCCAGCGCCGCGTTCGCCGCCTGCACGCCGCCATTGGCGTCGAACACGCCGTCCTCGACCGCCCACAGCGCGCTGAGCACGCCATGGGCGAAGCACCAGCGCACCAGCCGCTCGGCGTCGAGGCCAAGGCGCGCCGCGATGATATGCACGCGGCGCTCGATGTGCCGGGCCTCGCAGAATTCACGCGTCGGATTGTGCAGGAACGAGGCGCACTCGAATTCCAGCTCGCCGACATGGCCCTTGGGATCGATCACCAGCCAGCCGCGCGCGTCGCCGCGGATCATGTTGGCGTGGTGCAGGTCGCGGTGCAGCAGGAAGCGCCGCGGCCC
>CAYXMO010000062.1:0-12971 GCA_964465935.1 uncultured Rhizobium sp. | reverse complement strand
AGATCGACGCGGACTCGGTGCGCCCGTTCCTGGAGCGGGCATCGCGCGACGGCGTCAGCCGCGCCGCCTTCGCGCCGGACGGCACCCTGGTGGCGGAAATCCATGCCCTGCGCATGGCGCCGGCGCAGTTCAGCCACGTGCTCACCGACCTCACCGTGGCGGTGCATCCCGATTGGCAAGGCAAGGGGCTGGGCTCGCTCTTGTTCAAGGCGCTGATCGAGGGCGCGCGGCAGATGACGCCGCCGGTCGGCCGCATCGAGCTGATGGCGCGCGAAGGCAACGCCGACGCGATCCGGCTCTACCAACGCCTGGGCTTCAAAATCGAAGGCCGCTTCGCCGGCCGCGTGCATCTGCCCGACGGCACCATCGAGGACGACATCGCGATGGCGATGCTGCTCTGACAATGCGCCGCCGCCATCAATGGAAGACGAAGTCGCCGGCGTTGAGGTTGGCCATCTGCACCGAGTTCAGCGTGATGTGGTTCGACGCGTCGAACGCGATCACCGTGTCATTGCCGACCTGGCTCATGAAGGGCTGCAGCGCCGCGAAGCTGGAGATGCCGTAGCCCGTCAGGTCGATGACGTCGCCGCCGGAATTGCCGGCCTGGAAGTCGGTAATGATATCCAAACCGTCCCCCTTGGTGAAGACGAAGGTGTCGTTGCCGGCGCCGCCGGTCAGCGTGTCGCTGCCGGTCAGTCCGATCAGCGTGTCGTTGCCCAAGGCGCCGATGATCACATTGTCGCCGCTGTTGCCGGTGCCGGCGAAATTGCCGGCACCTGTGTAGACGAGCTGCTCGACATTGGCGCTCAGCGTGTAGCTGCTCAGATTGGTCTCGACCTGGTCGAAGCCCTCGCCGGCGAACTCGGTGACGGTGTCGCCCACCACTTCCACGGCATAGGTGTCGTTGCCGGTGCCGCCCTGCAGCTCGTTTGCCGATCCAAGGCCACCGATCAGGATATCGTCGCCGCCCAGACCGGCGAGAACGTCGTGGCCCAATCCGCCGATGAGCGTGTTGGCCAGGCCGGTTCCGACGATCACGTCGTCATGGTCCGAACCGGTCACGTTCTCGATGTTGGCGATCGTGTCGGTGCCGCCAAAACCGTTCGCAGTCGCCACGCCGTCGTTCAGGTCGACGTGGATCGCGCCGGTCGCGGCGGCGTAGCTGGCCGTGTCGATACCGGCGCCGCCGTCGAGCGCATTGTTGCCGCCGCCGCCGGCCAGCTGATCGTTGCCGTTGTCGCCATGGAGCGTGTCGTTGCCGCCCAGGCCGGTCAGCGTATCGTTGCCGTCATTGCCGTCGAACTCGACGCCGCTCGCAAAGGCAGCGTTCGCGGTCAGAAGATCGTTGAAGGCCGATCCGATCACCCGCTCGATGCCGCTGGTGCCATCGGTGCCGCCATAGCCGTTGGTGATATGGCCGTTGACGTCCATGCCGACAATGGCGCCGGGGTCGGACGAATAGTCGATCGTATCGAAGCCAGAACCGCCGCCGAATGTGTTGTTGCCCGCGCCGCCGATGAGGCGGTCGTCGCCGGCACCGCCGGCCAGCGCGTCGTCGCCGCCGCCGCCGTCGAGCACGTCGTTGCCGGCGCCGCCCGTGAGACTGTTGGAGGTGGCGGTGCCGGTGCCGGTGAAATCGCCGCCGCCGATATAAGCCAGGCCTTCGATGCCGGCCTGCAGCGTATAGGTGGAAAGCGTGGTTTGCACGAGGTCGAACGCGCCCGCCGAGTCGACGATCTGATCGCCGATATTGTCGACCACGAAGGTGTCGTTGCCGGCGCCACCGATCATCGTGTCCGCGCCGCCGCCGCCGTTGAGCACGTTGGCGCCGCTGCCGCCGGTGAGCACGTTGGCGTCCGCGTTGCCGATCAGCGTGCCGCTGAACCCACCCACGAACATCGCGTTCTCGACATTGGCCTGCAGCCGATAGCTGGTGGTCATGACCTTGACGGTATCGGTGCCTTCGCCGGCGTTTTCCACGATCTCGTCGATCGCGGTATCGACGATATAGGTATCGTCGCCGGTGCCGCCGAACATCCCGTCCAGTCCGGTGCCGCCATCGAGCACGTCGTTGCCGGCGCCGCCGACCAGCGTGTCGTTCCCGCCGAGGCCAGTCAGGACGTCATCGCCGCCGTTGCCGAAGATCGTGTTGAATCCGGCGTCGCCGGTGAGCGTATCGGCGAAGCCCGAACCGACCAGGTTTGCGATTCCGATCAGGGTATCGGCGCCGCCATAGCCGTTGGCGCTTGCACTACCGGCGGTCAGGCTGGCGGTCACGCCGCCGGGCGCCGTCTCGTAGACCGCCCAGTCGTGGGTCCCGCCGCCGCCGTTCAAGGTGTTGTTGCCGGCACCGCCGGTGAGGAAGTCCTCGCCAGCCCCCCCGGTGATGACGTTGTCCGCCGCATTGCCGACGCCACTAAAGCCGCCGTAACCGCTGTTGCTGCCGGTGTATGTCAGGTTCTCGAGATTGTCGCGCAGGGCATAGAAATCCAGCGCCGTCTGCACTGTGTCCGTGCCCTCGCCGGAATTCTCGACGATGGTGTCGTCGGCGACGCGGACGATGAAGATGTCGTTGCCCAGCCCGCCATAGAGCTCATTGGGATTGGTGTCGCCGCCGTCGATGATGTCGTCGCCGCCCAGCCCGATGATGACGTCGCCGGCGGAGGTGCCGGTGAGCGTGTCGGGACCGTTGGTGCCGATGATCACAGCCATGGCGCGCCTTCCCGTGCTGACAAACCGGCCAACGCCCGGACGACGGACAGTCTAGACGAGAACGCGCCTTGCAGCCATAGTTTGGTTGCGCTGCGGCGCAATATCAACCGGTGTCACGTGCAGAAAACCGAGGCTTTCCGCCTTCAATGGAAGACGAAGTCGCCGGCGTTGAGGTTGGCCATCTGCACCGAGTTCAGCGTGATGTGGTTCGATGCGTCGAACGCGATCACCGTGTCATTGCCGACCTGGCTCATGAAGGGCTGCAGTGCCGCGAAGCTGGAGATGCCGTAGCCCGTCAGGTCGATCACGTCGCCGGACGCGCTGCCGGCCTGGAAGTCGGTGATGACGTCCAACCCGTCACCCTTGGTGAAGACGAAGGTGTCGTTGCCGGAGCCTGCGCCGCCGGTCAGCGTGTCGTTGCCGGTCAGGCCGGTCAGCGTGTCGTTGCCGAGCGAGCCGATGATCACGTTGTCGCCGCTGTTGCCGGTGCCGGCGAAATTGCCGGCACCTGTGTAGACGAGCTGCTCGACATTGGCGCTCAGCGTGTAGCTGCTCAGATTGGTCTCGACCTGGTCGAAGCCCTCGCCGGCGAACTCGGTGACGGTGTCGCCCACCACTTCCACGGCATAGGTGTCGTTGCCGGTGCCGCCCTGCAGCGCGTTCGGCGCGCCGGCGTGGCCGATCAGGATGTCGTCGCCGCCCGAGCCGATCAGGTAGTCGGCGCCGGTGCCGCCGACGATGGTGTTGGCGTCGAAATTGCCGGCGCCGGTGAAATTGCCGCTGCCGGTGTAGGTGAGGTTCTCGACGTTCGACGGCAAGGTGAAGGAGCTCAAGCTGGTCTGGACGATGTCGGTGCCTTGACCGGCGAATTCGACGATCGAGTCGCCGGTTGCGCTGACGATGTAGGTGTCGTTGCCGACGCCGCCTTGCAGCGTGTTGGCGGCGCCGGAGCCGCCGGTCAGCGTGTCGTCGCCGAAGCCGCCGACCAGGTAGTTGCTGTTGCTGTCGCCGGTCAGCACGTCGGCGAATTGGGTGCCGACGACGGTCTCGATGCTGCTGACCGTGTCGCTGCCGCCTTCGCCGTTGTTGCTGACGACGCCGGTCGCCAGGTTCACGTTGACGCCGGTGACGGCGAATTGCGAATAGTCCGCGGTATCGATGCCGTTGCCGCCGTTCAGGACGTTGTTGCCGTTGTAGCCGAACAGCTGGTCGTTGCCGTCGCCGCCGTTCAGCGTGTCGTCCTGGGTGCCGGCGCCTTGCCCGCCATACAGATGGTTGTCGAGGCTGTTGCCGGTGCCGTTAAAAACGCTGGCGCCGCCATTGATCAGGTTTTCGACATTCGCCGGCAAGGTATAGGACGCCAGCGAGGTCGAGATCGTGTCGATGCCTTCGCCGGGATTCTCGACGATCGTGTCGCCCGCGACCGAGACGAAATAGGAGTCGTTGCCGGCGCCGCCCTGCAGCGTGTCCGCCAGTCCGCCGGCGCCGCCGTCGCTGATCGAGTCGTCGCTCGTCCCGCCGATCAGGTATTCGGCCGCGACGCTGCCGGTGATGGTGCTGCCGAAATTGGAGCCGACGATGGTTTCGATGCTGGTCAGCGTGTCGCTGCCGCCATAGCCGTTGAAATTGGCGGTGCCGTTGGTGAGGTTAACCACGATAAACGACGAGGCCCCCGAATAGTCGGCGGTATCGGTCCCGGTGCCGCCATCCAATATATTGTTGCCGCCGAGCCCGAACAGCTGGTCGTCGCCGCCCAGGCCGGTGATGGTGTCGTCGCTGCTGGTTCCGATGAGGATGTCCGGGCCGGGCGTGCCTACGATGATCGCCATGACGGAACTCCTCCCGGCTACGCAACCGCCGGCGCAATCGCTCGGCGGCGTTATCGGTTCAACGCGCGCCGCGCCGATTATTTCCCGTCAGAAAAGAAAATCTCCCGCGTCGATCTGGGCGGCGGTGACGCCGGCCAGGTGGATGGTGTCGGCGCCGTGCAGCGTGATGTCGGTGTTGGCGCCGTTTTGCGTGACGGTGAGGTCGGCGAAGGTCAGGCCGCGGCCCCGCAGGTCGATCAGGTCATGTCCCGCCGCGGCGTTGTCCGCCGTGAAGTCAGTGATGGTGTCGCTGCCCGAAGGCGCGGAGAACACGAAACGGTCGGCGCCGCCGCCGCCGGACAGCGTGTCGTCATGCGCCCCGCCGGTGACGACATTGTCGCCGCTGTTGCCGGAGCCGGTGAAATTGACACTCCCGGTATAGGTCAGGTTTTCGAGGTTGGCGCCGAGCGTGTAAGCGGCGAGCGCCGTTTGCACGGTGTCGGTGCCTTCGCCGGCGAGTTCGACGATCGAATCGCCGGGATTGGCGACGACATAGGTGTCGTTGCCGGTGCCGCCCTGCAGCGTGTCCGCCGCGCCAGCGCCCCCGCTCAAGATGTCGTCGCCGCCGAGGCCGACGAGATAGTTGCTGTTGCCGTCGCCGGTCAGCACGTCGGCGAAGTTGCTGCCGACCAGGTTCTCGATGCTGTTCAGCGTATCGACGCCGCCATAGCCGTTGGCGCTGGCGGTACCGGCGCTCAGATCGGCGGTCACGGCGCCGCCGGCGCCCGAA
This sequence comes from uncultured Rhizobium sp., assembly GCA_964465935.1. Taxonomy (GTDB): domain Bacteria; phylum Pseudomonadota; class Alphaproteobacteria; order Micropepsales; family Micropepsaceae; genus Rhizomicrobium. Next base: position 7,661 of record CAYXMO010000062.1, on the reverse strand, counting down.
TAGTCCGCGGTGTCGATCTCGCTGCCGCCATTCAGCGTGTTGTTGCCGGCGCCGCCGAACAGCTGATCGTTGCCCGCGAGGCCGTTCAGCGTGTCATTGCCGTCGCCGCCTTCGAGCCGGTTGACCGAGCCGGCGCCGGTGATGTTGTCGTCATGCGACGAGCCGATGACGTTGAGGATGCTGCTCAAGGTGTCGGTGCCGCCATAGCCGTTGTTGGTGGCGCTGCCGACCGTCAGGCTGAGCGTGATGCCACCGGGCGCGCCGGCATAGGACGCGGTCGAGCTGATGCCGAACAGCTTGTTGTTGCCGGAGCCGCCGATCAGAACGTCGCCGCCATTCTGGTCGACCAGCGTGTCGTTGCCGTCGCCACCTTCCAGGATGTCGTGGCCGTTGCCGCCGGTGATCGTGTTGTTGAGCGCATTGCCGATGGCATGGATGCCGCCGGAGCCGAGCGCCGTCAGGTTCTCGACGTTGTCGGGCAGCGTGTAGTCGGCAAGCGCGGTACGCACCAGGTCGGTGCCTTGCCCCGCCGCTTCGACGACCTGATCGCCGGCGTTGTCGACGATGTAGGTGTCGTCGCCGGTGCCGCCGATCAGCGTGTCGGCGCCGATGCCGCCGTCGAGGAAGTCGTTGTTGGGGCCGCCGGTGAGGACATTGTCCATGTCGTTGCCGGTCAGCGTCCCGCTGATGCCGTTGATGAACTTGCCGTTCTCGACATTGGCGGCGAGCGTGATGCCGGCGCCGGTCGTCACCTCTATCGTATCGGTGCCTTCGCCGGAGGCTTCGATGACGGTGTCGAACTTGTCGTCGATAATGTAGGTGTCGTCGCCGGTGCCGCCGACCATGTAGTCGCGGCCGCTGCCGCCGTCGAGCGTGTCGGCGCCGGCGCCGCCGAGCAGCGTGTCGTTGGCGCCCAGGCCGAACAGCTGGTCGTCGCCGTCATTGCCGACCAGCGTGTTGATGGCGCTGCTGCCCGTCAGCGAATCGGCGAAGCCCGAGCCGATCAGATTTTCGATGCCGCTCAGCGTGTCGGTGCCGCCATAGCCGTTCGCGGTCGCGACGCCGGTGTTGAGATTGGCGGTTACCGCGCCGGGCGCCGTCTCGTACACCGCCCAGTCGGCGCCGCTGCCGCCGGTCAAGGTGTTGTTGCCGGCGCCGCCCGTGAGAAAATCGTTGCCGGCGCCAGCGACGATGACGTTGTCGGCGGCGTTGCCGACGCCGGTGAAATCGCCGGCGCCGGTGAAGGTGAGGTTCTCGAGATTGTCGCGCAAGGCATAGAAGCTCAGCGCCGTCTGCACCGTGTCGGTGCCCTCGCCGGAATTCTCGACGATGGTGTCGCCGGCGACGCGGACGATGAAGATGTCGTCGCCCAGCCCGCCATAGAGCTCGTCGGCGCCGGGGCCGCCGCCGTCGTCGATCGTGTCGTTGCCGTCGAGGCCGATGATGGTGTCGGCGGCTCCGGTGCCGGTCAGCGTGTCGGGGCCGCTGGTGCCGATGATCACAGCCATGACGCAACTCCTCCGCTTTCCAGGACGCTCGAACGTCCCGTCGACGCGCCGGATGACAAAAGCTTAGGCGGATTTTCGAAGGCGATCCATTGCAACGATGGATTGCGGCGCAGCATCAAACCGTATTGCGTGATGGAACTCACGATGTTGCGGGCGCAAATATCCGGCTATGCCTAGAAGAAGAAATCGCCGGTATCAATCTGGTCGGGCGTGACGCCGATCAGATGAATCGTGCTGCCGGTGGGGATCACGGTGATCATCGTATCGGTGGTGGCGAACGACTGCACGGTCAAATTCGACAACGTCAGCCCTTGGCCGGTGAAATCCAGATGATCATGGCCCGGCGAGGCGTTGTTGGCGTCGAAATCCGTGATCGTATAGTGGTGCCCAACTCCCGGGCTGCACACGAACGTGTCGGACCCCCCGGCGCCGGTGAAGGTGTCGGAGGATTCGCCGCCGACGAAGACGTTGTCGCCGCTGTTGCCTGTGCCGTTGAAGTTCCCGGTGCCGACAAATGTCAGCTTCTCGACATTGGCCGGCAGCGTGAAGCTGTTCAGCTGTGACTGGACCGTATCGAAGCCTTCGCCCGCGAACTCAATGATTGAGTCGCCGGCTGCCGCGACGACATAGGTGTCGTCGCCCGTGCCGCCCTGCAGCGTGTTCGCCGCGCCGGTGCCGCCGCTCAGCGTGTCGTTGCCACCCAGGCCGATCAGATAGTCGCTGCCGGTGCTGCCGGTGATCTGGTTGTCGGCACTGTTGCCGATACCCGTCAAACCGGCGGCACTGCCGGCAAACAGCTGCTCCACGTTCGCCGGCAGCGTATAGGCGCTCACGAAGGCGAAGACCCTGTCGTTGCCTTCGCCAGCGAATTCGATCACCGAGTCGCCGACCGCGCGCACATCGTAGCTGTCGTCGCCGGTTCCGCCCTGAAGCTCGTTCGCCGCGCCGGTGCCGCCGTCGAGCGCATCGTCGCCCGCCAGGCCGACCAGCGTATCGCGGCCGAGGCCGCCGACGAGCACATTGTTGCCGCTGCTTCCGACCAGCACGTCGTCGCTGGCCGAACCGTTGACATCCTCGAAACCGCTGATGCTGTCCGTGGCGCCGTAACCGTTCGCCGACACGACATTGTCGTTCAGATCGACATGGACGCCGGCCGGCGCGGCGCCGTAGTCAAGCGTGTCGATGCCGGCGCCGCCGCTCAGTGTGTTGTGGCCGCCAGGCCGGCGATCGTGTCGTTGCCGGTGCTGCCGGTCACGACGTTGTCGGCGTCGTTGCCGGTGAGCGTGCCCCCGATAAACTCGATCTGGGCGTTTTCGACATTGGCCGCCAGAACGAAGTTGATGACCCTGTCGTACACCAGATCGGTGCCTTCGCCGGCATTCTCGACGATGACGTCGGCGGCGTTTGTCACCACATAGCTGTCGTCGCCCGTCCCGCCGGCCATCGTGGCGACGCCGCTGGCTTGTTCGAGCAGATCGTCGCCCGCGCCGCCGGCGAGGAAATCGTTGCCGCCATTGCCGTCGAGCACGTCGTTTCCGCCATTGCCGTACAGCGCGTTGTTGCCGCTGTCGCCGACCAGGGTGTCGACGAACGCCGACCCGATGACGTTTTCTATGCCGTTGAGGGTGTCGGTGCCGCCATAGCCGTTGGTTGCGTGGTGCGATGGGATCGACAGATCGATGACGACGCCGGCGGGCGCCGTCTCGTAGACCGCCCAATCGATGCCGGCGCCGCCGTTCAGCGTGTTGTTGCCGGCGCCGCCGGTCAGGAAGTCGTTGCCGGCGCCGCCGGTGATGACGTTGTCAGCCGTGTTGCCGACGCCGGTGAAGTCGCCGGTGCCGGTGAAGGTCAGGTTCTCGAGATTGTCGCGCAAGGCATAGAAGCTCAGCGCCGTCTGCACCGTGTCGGTGCCCTCGCCGGAATTCTCGACGATGGTGTCGCCGGCGACGCGGACGATGAAGATGTCGTCGCCGAGCCCGCCATAGAGCTCGTTGGCGTTGGTGTCGCCGCCATCAATGATGTCGCCGCCGCCCAGGCCGATGATGACGTCGCTGGCCGAAGTGCCGACCAGATTGTCGGGGCCGTTGGTGCCGATGATCACAGCCATCACGCAACTCCCGCTCTAGTCAGCCATACCAAGATTACGCAGCCGGCGGGAAAGGGGTTCCACGCCTTCCCGTCAGAAAAGAAAGTCTCCCGCGTCGATCTGCGCCGCCGTCACGCCGACCAGGTGGATGGTGTCGGCGCCATGCAGCGTGATGTCGGTGTTGGAACCGTTCTGCACGATCGTGAGGTCGGCGAAGGTCAGGCCGCGGCCCTGCAGGTCGATCAGGTCGTGGTCGGCCGAGGCGTTGTCGGCGGTGAAGTCGTTGATGATGTCGTGGCCCGAGGGCGCGCTGAACACGAAGCGGTCGGCGCCGCCGCCGCCGGTCAGGATGTCGTCATGGGCGCCGCCGGCGATGACGTTGGCGCCGCTGTTGCCGATACCGACGAAGCTGCCGCTGCCGGTATAGGTCAGGTTCTCGACATTGGCCGGCAGCGTGAAGCTGGAGAGGCTGGTCTGAACGGTGTCGTTGCCTTCGCCGGAGAACTCGATGAGCGAGGTGCCCGTAGCGGTCACGACATACAGATCGTCGCCGGTGCCACCTTGCAGGGTGTCCGCCGCGCCGGCGCCGCCGATCAGCGTGTCGTTGCCGCCGCCACCGATCAGATAATCGGCACCGGCCCCGCCGGTGATGACGTTGGCGTCGCCGTTGCCGACGCCGGTGAAGTTGCCCGAACCGGTATAGGTCAGGTTCTCGACATTCGCCGCGAGCGAAAAGCTGCTCAGCGCCGTCTGCACCAGATCGGTGCCTTCGCCTGGCGATTCGATGATCGAGTCGCCAACGGCACTCACGACATAAGTATCGTCGCCGGTGCCGCCCTGCAGCGTATTCGCCGCGCCCGAGCCGCCGGCCAGTGTGTCGGCGCCGGCGCCGCCGATCAGGTAGTCGGCGCCCAGCCCGCCGTCGAGCCGGTTGTTGCCGCCGTCGCCGATGATGACGTCGGCCGAGGACGAACCGAGGACGTTCTCGATCGTGTCGAGCGTGTCGCTGCCGCCGAAGCCGTTGTTGCTGGCGGTGCCAGCGGCGAGATTGACGAAGATGCCGTTGCCGGCGGTCGAATAGTCCGCGGTATCGCTTCCGGTGCCACCGCTCAGCGTGTTGTTGCCGCCAAGACCGCGCAACGTGTCGTCGCCGCCGCCGCCATGGATCGTGTTGTCGAGGTCGTTGCCGATGCCGGTGAAATTCGCCAAGGGACCCATATAGTAGAGGTCTTCGACGTTCGCCGGGGTGACGTAATAGGTCTGGTTGGTCTCGACGCGGTCGTGTCCTTCATTGGCGAATTCCACGATCGTGTCGGTCGGTTTTTCGACCAGGTAGAGATCGTCGCCGGTGCCGCCCTGCAAGGTGTCGCCGAGGCCGCCGGCGCCATAGAGCGTGTCGTTGCCGGCGCCGCCGATCAGATAGTCGCTGCCGTTGCCGCTGCCGCCGACGATCAGATTGTCGTCGCTATTACCGACGCCGGTGAAGCCCCCGCTGCCGGTGAAATAGAGCTTCTCGACATTGGCGGCCAGCACATAGGAGTTCAGGCTGGTCTGAACCAGGTCGGTGCCTTCGCCGGCGAATTCGATCACCGAGTCGCCGGCCGCGCTGACCACGTAGGTGTCGTCGCCGGTGCCGCCCTGCAGCGTGTTCGCCGCGCCAGAGCCGCCGGCCAGGATGTCGTCGCCGGCGCCGCCGATCAGGTATTCGGCCGCCGTGCTGCCGGTGATCGAGTCGCCGAAGGAGGTGCCGATCACCGCCTCGATGCCGCTCAGCGTGTCGTTGCCGCCATAACCGTTGGTCGCCGTGCCGGCCGCCAGATTGACCGTGATGGCCGCCGGTTCGCCGGAATAATCCGCCGAATCGAAGCCTGTGCCGCCGATCAGCGTGTTGTTGCCGGCGCCGCCGAACAGCTGGTCGTTGCCGCCGCCGCCGTTCAGCGTGTCGTTGCCGGCCTCGCCATAGAGAAAGTCGTTGGCCGCGCCTGTCGTGAGCGTGTCGTTGCCGTCGCCGCCATGCGCCTGCAGGACATTGGTCGCAGCCGACGCGCTCAGCGTGTCGTTGCCGTTGCCGCCGTCGAAATAGATCGAGCCGGTGGTGCCGGTGCCGCTGAGATCGCCGATCGTCAGCTTGTCGTCGGTGGTATTGAAGGTGGTCGAATGCAGGTTCTGGTGCGACGCCGACGGCGACTGGGTCGTGAAGACGAACTGAATGTTTTCCACCGACGTCAGCGTCGTGACCCGCGTGTTCGTGGTCTTGGTGTTCGGCTGGTTGATGTTGCCGTAGAAGTCCTGGGACACCGTGAAGAGTGTGTCGGCGCCCGACGCGGTCAGCGCGTAGTACATCGCCGTGTTGCCGGCGTCGTCGTGGGTTCCGTCGTCCTGGGTGTAGCTGAGCTGGTCGCCGCCCATCAGGAACGTGTCGATGCCGTTACCGCCATTGATGGTGTCGGCGCCATCGCCGGAGTTGAAGAGGACGGAACCGCTGGCGTAGCGGAACAGGTCGTTGCCATCCAACCCGTTCAGGAAGTCGTCGCCTACTCCGCCGGTAATGTCATCGTCGCCCGAGGTGCCATTGATGACGTCTGGCCCATTGGTTCCCACGAAGACGGTCATGGACTGGCTTCCCTACGCAACGCCGTCCGCACAACGCAAGTCACGGCTGGCGCAATCTACCAGAGGACCGGCCGCGAGTCAGTTGTCGCAGCGCAGCAATGCTGACGCTGCTAGCATTCACAAAACGTCTATATTGCAATGACCTACGCGGCGACCAGGTTTCGCAGCACATACTGCAATATACCGCCGTTCTTGTAGTACGAGACCTCGTCCGCGGTCAGGATCATCAGGAACAACGGCATCGGCGCCGAGCGGCCGTCGGGATAATGCACCGTCGCGGTGACCTTCATCTGCGGCTTGATCTCGCCCGAGAGGCCCGGGATGTCGATCGCCTCGCGTCCCGTGAACTGATAGTCGCGCCGCGTCTTGCCGTCGGCGAAGACGAAGGGCGCGATGCCCATGCCGATCAGATTGGAGCGGTGGATGCGCTCGAAGCTCTCGGTGATCACGGCCCGGACCCCCAGCAATTTGGGCCCCTTGGCGGCCCAATCACGAGAAGACCCGGTGCCGTATTCCTTGCCGGCGACGATCACGGTGTCGATGCCGTCCTTCTGGTAGCGCTCGGCGGCGTCGAAGATCGGCATTGCCTCGCCCGAGGGCGCGGCATCGGAATAGTAGATCGTGTTGCCGCCTTCCTTGCCGCCCATCATCTCGTTGCGGATGCGGATATTGGCGAAGGTGCCGCGCTCCATCAGCTCGAAATTGCCGCGCCGCGCGCCGTAGGAGTTGAAATCCTCGACCCGCACCTGGCGCTCCTGCAGATAGATGCCGGCCGGCGACGCGGTCTTGATGTTGGCGGCGGGCGAGATGTGGTCGGTGGTGATCGAATCGCCGAACAGTGCCAGGATGCGCGCCTTGGCGATCTCCTTCACCGGCTGCGGCTCGATCGTCATGCCTTCGAAGAAGGGCGGGTTCTTCACATAGGTCGACGACATCGGCCAGTTGTAGGTCTGGGTCTTGGGCGCCTTGACCTTGCGCCAGTTGGCGTCGCCCGCGAACACGCTGCCATAGCGGCTCTTGAAGCTCGCGGTCTTGATGCCCTTGCGCATCGCGGCCGAAATTTCCTGCGCGCTCGGCCAGATGTCCTTGAGGTACACCGGCTCGTTTTCCTTGTCGTAGCCGACCGGCTCCTTGGTCAGGTCGATGTTGATCGAACCCGCCAGCGCGTAAGCCACGACCAGCATCGGCGAGGCGAGATAGTTGGCGCGCACCAGCGGATGCACGCGGCCCTCGAAATTGCGGTTGCCCGAGATCACCGCGGCGGCGACGAGATCGGCGGTGGCGATCGCCTCGGTCACGTTGTCCAGCAAGGGGCCGGAATTGCCGATGCAGGTGGTGCAGCCATAGCCGACGAGCTGGAAGCCGAGCTTGTCGAGATATTTGTCGAGGCCCGATTTCGCCAGATAGTCGGTGACGATCTGGCTGCCCGGCGCCAGCGAAGTCTTGACCCAGGG
>CAYXMO010000061.1:0-13042 GCA_964465935.1 uncultured Rhizobium sp. | reverse complement strand
GCGGCAAGGCCACGACGATCTATGGCGGCAGCCAGGAAATCCAGAACAACATCATCGCCAAGAGAATTCTTGGCCTTCTCGACCATCAATAATCGACGCCCCTATCCTCCCCCGTTTTTAGCGGGGGAGGGGGACCGCGAAGCGGTGGAGGGGGCGGACACAGGCATAGAACACGAAGGGAAGAACACAATGGCAGTCTTGAACGAAGAACAGACGATGATCCGCGACGGCGCGAAGTCGTGGGTGCAGGAAAAATCGCCGGTCACCGCCTTTCGCAAAATGCGCGACAGCGGCAATGCCGACGGCTTCGACCGCGCGGCGTGGAAGGAAATGGCCGAGATGGGCTGGGCCGGTATCCTCATTCCGGAGGAATTCGGCGGCACCGGCCTCGGCTATCAGACCCTGGGCCTGGTGCTGGAGGAGACGGGACGCACGCTGACCGCGTCGCCGCTGGTCTCCACCGCGCTGACCGCGACCACGGCGCTGCTGCTCGGCGGCTCCGACGCGCAGAAGAAGAAGTACCTGCCGCAGATCGCGGAAGGAAAGCTGATCGCGACGCTGGCGGTCGACGAAGGCCCGCACCATCATCCCGAAAAGATCGCGATGGCCGGCAGCGTCGCCGGCGGCAAGGTCAAGCTCAACGGCAAGAAGACCTTCGTGCTCGACGGCGGCAGCGCCGATCTCGTCATCGTCGCGGCGCGCACCTCCGGCAAGCCGGGCGACAAGGGCGGCATCACGCTGGCGCTGGTCGACGGCAAGGCCGCGGGCCTGACGCGCGAGAAGCTGAAGACGGTCGATTCGAGGGGTTACGCCAACCTGACGTTCAAGGATGTCGAGGGCGAAGTCCTCGGCACCGCCGACCAGGGCGAGGGCGTGCTGGAAGCGACGCTCGACCGCGCCCGCGCCGGGCTGACCGCCGAGATGCTGGGCCAGGCGATGCAGTCCTTCGACGTCACGCTCGATTACCTCAAGACCCGCGTCCAGTTCGGCCAGGTGATCGGTACCTTCCAGGCGCTGCAGCACCGCGCCGCCAAGATGTTCACCGATCTGGAGCTGGCGCGCTCCTGCGTCGAAGGCGCGCTGCAGGCGATCGACCGGGGCGCCAACGACGTGGCGCAGCTCGCCTCGCTCGCCAAGGCCAAGGTCGGCGATCTGGTGCATCTGGTGTCGAACGAGATGGTGCAGATGCATGGCGGCATCGGCATGACCGACGCGCACGATGCCGGTCTCTACATGAAGCGCGCCCGCGCCCAGGAAGCGACCTTCGGCGGCGCGAGCTACCACCGCGACCGCTACGCGACACTGTTGGGGTATTGATAGCCGGCATGGAAAAGAAAAGGGCCGGAGCGATGCTCCGGCCCTTTGTCTTTTGTTGCGCCCGGAACGGCGGCGTCACGGCGTCTTCAGGACCATGTTCTTCGCCACGCCATGCGGCACCTGGTCGATGACCAGCACCTTGAGCGGCGCCGTGCCGTTGTTGACGCCATAGTGCCAGGTGTTCAGCGGCTCCGCGACGAAGCTGCCGGCCACGATTTCTTGGCTCTTCCTGGTCTCGACGTTCACCAGCGTCAGCGTGCCTTCCATCACATACACGTAGTGCGGATAAGGATGCTTGTGCACCGGCAGGCCGGCGCCTGGCGCGAAAACCGCGGTGGCGACGATGACGTCGGGCTTGGCCGGCACGACGATGCGCTGTCCGGTGATCGTGGTGTTGGTGCGTACCACTGGCGTGACCGCCGGCGGCGGCAGCGGCGCATCGGCCGCCTGTGCCGCTCCGGCGAACAGAAACAGCGAAACGGCAAGGATGTGAATTCTCATCGTCATACCCTCTCGATCGCCAGCGCCACGCCCTGGCCGACGCCGACGCACAGGGTCGCCAGGGCGCGCTTGCCGCCGGTCTTCTCCAGCTGATGCAGCGCCGTGAGCGCCAGCCGCGCCCCGCTCATGCCCAAGGGATGGCCGAGCGCGATGGCACCGCCGTTCGGGTTCACGAAATCGGCGTCGTCCGGCAGGCCCAGCCCGCGCAGCACCGCCAGCGACTGGCTGGCGAACGCCTCGTTGAGCTCGATCACGTCGAAATCGCCGATTTTCAGGCCCAGCCGCGCCAGCAGCTTCTCTGTCGCCGGCACCGGGCCGACGCCCATCACCCGCGGCGCCACGCCCGCCGTCGCCATGCCCAGCACGCGGCCGCGGATCGTCAGGTCGTTGCGCCTGGCGGCGTCTTCGCTGGCGAGGATCATCGCCGCGGCGCCGTCATTGACGCCGGAGGCGTTACCCGCCGTCACCGTGCCGGGATTGCGGAACGGCGTCTTGAGCTTGGCGAGGTCGTCCGCCGTGGTTTGCGGGCGCGGATGCTCGTCCACCGCGAAGGGCAGCGGCTTGCCTTTGCCGTCCTTGGCTTCGACGGCGACGATTTCCTCGGCGAAGAAGCCGCTGGCGATGGCGCGGCCCGCCTTCTGCTGGCTGCGCAGCGCGAAGCCATCCTGGTCGGCGCGCGAAATCTGATGGGCCTCGGCGACGTTCTCGCCGGTCTCGGGCATCGAATCGGTGCCGTAGACCTGCTTCATCTTCGGATTGACGAAGCGCCAGCCGATGGTGGTGTCGTGGTTCTCCGCCGCGCGGGGAAAGGCGCTCTCCGCCTTGCCCATCACGAAGGGCGCGCGGGTCATCGATTCGACGCCGCCGGCGATCACCAGGCTCACCTCGCCGGTCTTCACCGCGCGCGCCGCCGAGCCTACGGCATCGAGTCCCGAGGCGCAAAGCCGGTTGATCGTGGTGCCCGGCACGCTTTGCGGCAGTCCCGACAGCAGTGCCGCCATGCGCGCGACATTGCGGTTGTCTTCGCCGGCCTGGTTGGCGCAGCCCAGATAGACTTCTTCCACTTGGCTCCAGTCGGCCTGCGCGTTGCGCGCCATCAGCGCCTTGATCGGCAGCGCCGCGAGATCGTCGGTCCGCACATAGGCAAGACCGCCGCCATAGCGGCCGATCGGCGTGCGCACGGCGTCGCAGATATAGGCTTCTTTCAACGCGGCCATCGTCTTCCTCGATTGTCTTTGCGCCTAGCCTAGCGATAGCCTCCGGCCAACGCCATCGGGAGAAAAGCCATGAAAGCCGCTGTGTATTACGAGAACGGTCCGCCGTCGGTATTCCGCTACGAAGACGTGCCCGATCCGCAGCTGACGCCCGGCGGCATCGTCATCCGCGTCGAGGCGGTCTCGATCGAAGGCGGCGACACGCTGAACCGCCAGGGCGGACCGCTGATCACCAAGCCGCATATCGTCGGCTACCAGGCCGCCGGCGAAGTCGTCGCCGTCGGTGCCGACGTGAAGGATTTCAAGATCGGCGACAAGGCCGTCACCACCGGCTTCAACGGCAGCCATGCCGCGCTGCGCGCCGTCGCCGCCCGCACCGCGTGGAAGATCCCGCCCGGCTGCGACGTCAAGCTCGCCGCCGCCGTGCCGGTGCCGTTCGGCACCGCGCATGATTGCCTGTTCGAATTCGGCCGCCTGAAAGCCGGCGAGACCGTTCTGGTGCAGGCCGGCGCTTCGGGCGTCGGCGTCGCCGCGATCCAGCTCGCCAAGCGCGCCGGCGCGCGCGTGCTCGCCACCGCGTCGAGCGACGACCGTCTCGAACGCTTGAAACCGCTCGGCCTCGACGAGGGCATCAACTACAAGACCGCCGACGTCGTGCAGTCGGTGATGAAGCTCACCAACGGCGCGGGCGTGAACCTCGTCGTGGATTCGGTCGGCGGCTCGACCTTGCAGGGCTCGCTCCTGTCGCTGGGCTACCGCGGCCGCGTCTCGATGGTCGGCGCCGCCGGGCGCGAGCCGATGCGCATCGACGTCGGATCGCTGATGGGTGGCAACCGCAGCTTGTCCGGCGTCTTTCTCGGCGCCGAGATCGCCACTGATCGGGTGCACGACATGATCCAGACGCTGGTCGACGAAGTCGCCGCGGGAACGCTCAAAGTCCTGATCGACAAGACTTTCCCGCTCGCGGACGCTGCCGCTGCGCATGCCTACATCGAGAGCCGCAAGGCGGTGGGGCGCGTGCTGCTCATTCCGTGAACGCGAAAGCGCCGCTTTGGGAAGCGCCGGATTTTGTAAATTGATGATTCGCTTGGTTATTTGCCGGCGCGGCACGCGGCGCGCGCCGGCAAGGTTGTGCGGACTCGTTTTTACCGCCTCACATCCTATATAGTGAACGGGACTTAAGGCTCGCGTTGGTGCCACGGCGTTCTTTTGGGGGATTGCGCCTGACACCCTGAGTATTGTGGAGGCGCACAAGTGAGTTTGGCGCTGGAGTTTTCGCAGAACGCCAATCGGACGGCCTCGGCGAGGGAGCTCGCGGAGCTCCTCGCCGCAACCACAGTCAAACTCGATTTCGACTATTATGCGTTGGTGCGCTGCTCCAGTGCGCAAGGGGCGGGCCCCGACGACGTCCATCTTTTCAACTTTCCCAGACACTGGACCGGGCAGGTCGACAAGAACGCCTACTTCACGATCGATCCGGTGCGCGTCGCCAGCACCGTTCACAGAAAATCCTTCCTCTGGGCCGATGTTGGCAACCTGATTTCCCTTAGCGAGCGGCAGAAGGCCATGCTGCATGCCTCCCAGGACGCCGGTCTCGCCGCCGGCTATGCCGTTCCAATCATTGTGGAAGGCGAGATTCCGGGCGTCTGTTCCTTCGGCCGCCGCAGCAGCCGCGATTTTCCCTATGGCGCGCTTCTGGAAGCGCAATTGGTAGGCCAGTTTGCGTTCAATGCCGCGGCGCGTTTGCGGGCGCGGAACGATAATTCCGATTTACCGCGGGCGGACAAGTCTACGATCGGGGGGAATTTTATCCGCGGGCTCATGGGACTGAGCCCGAGGTCCGCCAAATGACTCGTCTTCGGCTGCCGCGAACGCCTATAGTAAACCATGGGGATGGCTCGTGTTGGACGTCGTGGCGATGGTGGAGCCTCGCATGGCGCCTTGAGCTTGGTGGAGGCGTATATGAGTCTGCTTGAAGACGTGCAGGCGTTCGTCAGCGATGCCAATCGGGTTTCGGATATCGGCGAGCTGAAGAACTTGCTTTCGGGAACGGTTCGAAAGCTCGGTTTCGACTATTTCGCGCTGGTGCATAATGTCGACATCCATCGCACCGACCGCGACGTCGTCCATATGTTCGACTTCCCCAAGGCGTGGACCGATCTCGTCGACAAGCAGGGCTATTTCACCGACGATCCGGTGCTCGTCGCCTGCCAGAAATCCGGCGCTCCTTTCATGTGGGACAAGGTCCCCGAACTCATCAAACTGAGCGAGCGCCAGGAGGAAATCCTGCGTGCCGCCAGCCATGCCGGCCTCGGCGGCGGCTTTACGGTCCCGGTGCACATCCCGGGCGAGATCATGGGCGCCTGCTCGTTCAGCACCAGGACGGGGCGCGATATCCCGCTGGCGGCGCTGCCCGCGGCCCATTATGTGGGCAGTTTCGCGTTCGAGGCGGCGCGCCGGGTCGTGCAGCGCAACGCCATGCGCAAATCCCAGGCATCCTTCGCCAGCCCACCCAAGCTAACGCGGCGTCAGCGCGAATGCGTCGTCCTCGCCGCCCGCGGGATGAGCGACAAGGCGGTGGCGCGCGAACTGCGCATCAGCGACCAGACCGTCCACCAGCACCTCGAAGACGCCAAGCGCAAATATGAGGTGACGACGCGGATGGAGCTCGTCGTCCGCGCGCTGTTCGACAGCCAGCTGGCCTTCGTCGATCTCTTCAAATGACACATCCCCCAATCAGGGGAATGTAGCATCCCGCGTTCAATGCAACTCTCGGTCTCGCTTCGCGAGGGAGAGGGCATATGGTCGACGTGGTCACTGCCAATAATCGGCACAAATTTCGCGGCATGGTTGATGCCATGCACCACGACCGCAAGAAGATATTCGTCGACTCCCTGAAATGGGACATCCCGGTGGTCGAGGGCAAATACGAGATCGACCAGTTCGACAACGAAGACGCGGTCTATCTGCTCGCGCTCGATCCGAAGAAAGAGACGCATCTGGGCTCCGTCCGGCTGCTGCCGTCGGCCAAGCCGCATTTGCTGGGCGAGGTGTTCCCGATGCTGTGCGACCAGGGCGTGCCGCGCGGCGACGACATCTGGGAAATCACCCGGCTGTGCACCGCGCCGCATCTGCGCGGGCGCGAGGCCTGGCTGGCGCGCTCCTATCTTGCGGTCGGCATGGTGGAGTTCGCGCTGCTTTACGGCATCAACAAGTACACCTGCGTCGCCGAAACCTCGTGGCTCTCCTCGATCATGGCGGTGGGCTGGGAATGCGAGCCCCTGGGCCTGCCCAAGGAGATCAACGGCGAGACGGTCGGCGCGCTGATCATCAACATCACGCCGGCGACGCTGCAGCTCTTCCGCATGAAGATGGGTTGGCGCCATCCCGTGCTCGAACTCGACGCCATCTCCAAAGCCGCCTGAACCCGGCTTCAAGACGAGGGAAACACCATGTCCGCCGCATTGGCCCGCGCGCCGCAATTCGAACCCGATTGGGTCGGGACCCTGAAAGACCAGGGCTACTGCATCATCCGCAACATCGTGCCCAGGACGGAAGTCGAGGCGCTCTATGGCGACCTGAAGGAGCGCTTCGCCCGGACGCCGTTCTCGGAAGGCGATTTCTACGGCCCGCACACCAAGCGTTTCGGCAGCCTGCTGAAACGTTCGCCGCGCGCCGCCGCCTTCGTGCAGAACCGCACCATCCTGGACATCGCGCAGCAGATCTTCGCGCCCTATTGCGACGTCTTCCAGCTCAACACCACCCAGGCGCTGGAGATCTGGCCCGGCGCCCCCGAACAGGTGCAGCACCGCGACCAGGACATGTGGCAGGCGCCGATCGGCAAGATCGAATACATGTTCAACGTGATGTGGCCGTTCACGCCCTATCGCAAGGAGAACGGCGCCACCTTGATCTGGCCGGGCAGCAACCGCCGCCAGGACGAGAACTTCATCGACCGCGGCGAAGCGATCTCGGCCGAAATGGACCCGGGCGACTGCATGGTCTATCTCGGCTCGACCATGCACGCCGCCGGCGGCAACACCAGCAAGGCGCCGCGCACCGGCATGATCATCGGTTTCGGCCTGGGCTGGCTGAAGCAGTTCGAGAACCAGTTCCTCGCCTATCCGCCACAAATCGCCAGGACCTTCTCGCCCGAATTGCAGGCGCTTATCGGCTACAAGCTGCATCGCCCCAACCTGGGCAACTATGAAGGGCAATGTCCCTCGATTTTACTCAAGGATGAGGTTCCCGAATACATCCACTCGGTCGATGGACTGACCAGCGGTCAGCAGGAATTACTGGCGCAATTCAAGGCAAGCCTCAGTGAAAGGTCTGTGCTAGGCTGAACCTGTCGGGTCCCCTCTGCCGGGAAACCGGCAGAGGGACCGGCAAGTTCAGTACATGTTGCTCACCAACGCGACCTTCGACTTCATCGACGAGATCGATCGCCGGGACGACATCTCGTCGCTGGTCGACGCCTTCCAGGGCCTGATCCGCAAATTCGGCATGCTCTATTTCATGGTCGGCAATCCCGATCAGCCGGGCGTGCCGCGCGACGACCGGCTATGGGCGACGACTTGGCCGGAGGAATGGCTGAACCACTGGTCGGACCAGAAATATCTCTACGTCGATCCGGTCGTGCGCTATCTGCTCACCGAGAACGAACCGATCCGCTGGAGCCAGACGCCGGGTCCCGGCGAGAGCGGCGCGCGCGTGCTCGACGAGGCGGCGGCCGAATTCCGCATGCGCGACGGCTTCGCGGTTCCGGTCCACAGCCGCGATGGATCGACGGTGGCGGTCTCAATGGGCACCGAGCATTACGAACTGGGCAAACGCGACGAGATTTGCCTGCGCATGGCGTCGATCTATTTCCATGCCAAGCTCGAAAGGCTGCGCGCCCGCGTCGCGGTGCCGCCGCGCACCACCCGCCTGACGCCGCGCGAGCGCGAATGCCTCTCCTGGGTCGCGGCCGGCAAGACCGATTGGGAGATCGCGCAAATACTGAACATCGCCGAACAGACGGTGCATGAATACGTCCAGAACGCGCTGATCAAGCTCAACGCGACGACACGGGCGCAAGCCGTCGCCATCGCGATCCATACCAAGCAGATTTCGCTCTGACGCTTCCCCCTCATACCGGGGGGATGACTTGCGCCGTCCGGCACGCGACCGTGCGGCCCGCGTGAAATTTTCCGGAAAAGACCGGCCATGATCGAAGTGGTCACCAGCCGCAACGCGCTGTTGTACCGGGACGCGCTCGGCGACATGTTCCATCTGCGCCAGCGCGCTTCGAGCGGCCGCGAAAAGGACCGCTTCGATACCGCCGATGCGATCTATCTGCTGCTCACCCGGGACGACGGAACCGTGATCGGCACGGAGCGCCTCCTGCCGACCCTGAGCCCGCATCTGTTTTCCGAGGAACTTTCGCAGTTCTGCGACGTGCGCGGCGTCCAGCGCGGACCCAAGATCCTGGAACTCACCCAGGCCTGCGTCGACGAGGACGCGCTCGACCTCAAGGCCCGCGAGACGGCGCGCAAGCAATTGATGGTCGGTCCGTTCGAGTTCTGCCTGCGCGCCGGCTTCGAGAAGTTCACCGCGCTGATCCCCACCGACCTGCTGTTCCGCTATCTGCTGCTGGGGCTCGACGTCAAACCGCTCGGCCTGCCGGTCGAAGACGGCGGCAGCGGCCGGATCGCCGCCATCGTCACGGTGAACCGCGCGGCGCTGGATGCGCTGCGCCTCGCGCTGGACGTGCGCGAGCAGCAGGTCGATTATGTCGGAGCGCCCGCCAACGATCCTCTGGTGCTGACGCCGCTCGACCTGACGCATTGAGCGATACGCCGTAAATCGCACCGCATAGCCTTTCCCTTGGCCGCCGCTATACTCGCTTGCGGACGCGCGTCCGCGCGATCTGGTGGAGTGCCGATGAAGCCGCGTTTGCTGGCGCTGAAGAGCGCGGTCCCACCCTTCGTTCTCGATCAGGCCGATGTTTCGGTGCGCGCCGGCGCGCTGTTCGAGGCGCGGCGCCGCGACATGGCGCGCTTCATGCCGGTGTTCGAGAACACCGGGATCGAGCGGCGCTATTCCTGCGTGCCGATCGAGTGGTATGCGCAGCCGCATGGCTGGACCGACCGCAACGCCCTCTACATCGAAAATTCCGTTGCCTTGTTCGAGAAGCTCACGCTCGCTCTGCTCGATGAGGCAGGCCTGAAACGCGACGACCTCGACGCCATCGTGGTGTCGTCCACCACCGGCATCGCGACGCCCAGCCTCGACGCCCTGGTGATCGAGAAGCTGGCCCTGCGCCGCGACATCCGCCGCCTGCCGATCTTCGGGCTGGGCTGCGCCGGCGGCGTCGTCGGGTTGATGCGCGCCGCCGAGATCGCCGCGGCGCATCCCGGCTCCAAGGTCCTGTTCCTTACCGTCGAACTGTGCGCGCTGACCTTCCGCAAGGACGACATCTCCAAGAGCAACATCGTGGCGACGGCGCTGTTCGGCGACGGCGCGGCGGGCGCGATCCTGTCGACCGAGGGCGATGGCCCGCCGGTCGGTCCCGGCGGCGAATACACTTGGCCGGACTCGCTGGGCATCATGGGCTGGGATGTCGAGGAGGATGGCCTCAAAGCCGTGTTCTCGCAGAGCATCCCCGCGCTGGTGGCGGCAGATTTCAAGCCGATCCTGCAGGACTATCTGCGGCGCGACGACCTGAAGCTGACCGAGATGGACGGCTTTGCCTGCCATCCCGGCGGCGCCAAGGTGCTCGACGCGCTGGAAGATGCGTTCGGGATCGCCCGCGGCGCGCTGACCGAAAGCCGCGGAGTCTTGCGCGACTACGGCAACATGTCGGCGGTCACCGCCTTGTTCGTGCTCGAACGGATGAACTGGCGTGCCCAGCGCACGCTGATGACGGCGCTGGGGCCCGGCTTCTCGGCGGTGTTTCTTGCCGTGGGCGGGCCGTGAGGCTGGCGATCTATGGCATCCTCGCTCTGGTGGCGCTGCAGCGTCTGATCGAGATCGTCTATGCCGAGCGCAACACGCGCGCGCTGCTGGCGCGCGGCGCAGTGGAGGTTGGCCGGGCGCACTATCCTTTGATCGTGGTGCTGCATGCCGCCTGGCTGGCGGCGATCGTCTTGCTGCTGCCGCCCGATGCGGCGATCCGCTGGCTGCCTCTGGGTGTGTTCGTGCTGCTGCAATTGGCACGGGTCTGGGTGATCGCGACGCTGGGTCCCTATTGGACGACGCGGATCATCACGCTGGAGGGCGCGCCGCTGGTGCGCAGCGGCCCCTATCGCTTCGTGCGCCATCCCAACTATCTCGTCGTCGCCGGCGAGATCGCGATGCTGCCGCTCGCGTTCGGGGAGCTTGGCGTGGCTGTGGCGTTCACGCTGTTGAACGCCGCCATGCTCGCCTGGCGCATCCGGCAGGAGGATGCGGCGCTCGCCGTCCGCCGTGCGCGCCTGCCGGCCAATGCCGCGTGACGCCATGGGACCGCTGTGCTTCGCCAGTCCCTTCTTTTTCGCGCTGTCGATACCGGCGTTCTACTACGCGGCCGGTCCGGCCGGTCCATTTCTCACCGTGGCCTTGCTGCTTATGGCCCTGATCGGAGCCGAGGCGATTTCGAAACGTGGTGACGGCGCCGCGGCCGCCGAAACGCGGCTGTTTCGCCTGCTGCCCAATCTCTATGTGCCGGTGCAACTTTGTGTCATTGCGTGGGCCGTGGCCGTTGCGCGCGATGGCGCCGGCTTCGCCGCGTTGGCTGTGTCGGTCGGCGTCACCACCGGCGTGTTCGGCGTCCTGGCGGCGCACGAACTGGTCCATGGTCCTGACCGCCGCGAGCGCCTGCTCGGCCTGATCATGCTGACCGGCATGAGCTATCGCCATTTCCGCGTCGCCCACATCTTCGGCCATCACCGCTGGGCCGCCACCGAACGCGACGCCGCCAGCGCCAGGCTGGGCGAGGGCTTCTACCGCTTCCTGCTGCGCACCGTGCCCGGCCAGTTCGCCGACGCCTGGGGAATCGAGCGGCGGCGGGTGGCAGCGCGCGGCGGCGGCGTCCGCGACAACCGAATCGCCCGCGATGTTGCCGCGCTGGCGGCGCTGTATGCGCTGATCGGCTGGCTTGCCGGCTGGCAGGGCCTGGCGCTGTTCGCGGCGCAGAGCGCCATCGGAATCGTGGTGCTGGAGCTCTTCAACTACATCGCCCATTACGGGCTCAGGCGCCGCGGCCGGGAGCGGTTCTCGGACCTGCACAGTTGGAATTCGAGCAATAAGCTCGCCAACGCGTTGATCTTCAACATGGGCCGCCACAGCGGACACCACGCCCGCCCGGCGGCGTCCTATGAAAGCCTGCCATGGATCGCCGGCGCGCCCGAACTGCCGGCCGGCTATGCCGGCAGCATCCTCCTGGCGTTGGTGCCGCCCATGTGGCGGCGCATCATGGACCCGGCGGTGCAAAGCCTGCACACTGTCCCCAACAACAACACAGCCGCTTAAGGCCCCACCCGTAGAGCCCTTTCGCCGATGCAGAGCATTTTGCGGACCTGGATCGGTTTCGTCGCGATGTGCCTTGGCATGTCGCTCGCCGTTCTCGACATCCAGATCGTCGCCAGCTCCTTCACCACCATCCAGGCGTTCTTCCACGTCACGCCCGAACAGTTGAGCTGGATCCAGACCGGTTATCTGATGGCCGAAGTGATCGCGATCCCGCTCACCGGCTGGCTGACGCGGGCCTTGTCGCTGCGCTGGATGTTCGCGGCCGCGACGCTGGGCTTCACGCTCGCCAGCGTCGCCTGTGCTCTGTGCACCGCGCTGCCGCCCTTCATCGCCTTGCGCGTGGTGCAGGGGTTCTGCGGTGGCATGTTGATCCCCGGCGTGTTCACATCCGTGTTCGTGATGATGCCGGAGAAGCACCGCGTCGCGGCGACGGCGCTGGCCGGCACGCTCGCCGTCATCGCCCCGACCATCGGCCCGGCGATCGGCGGCTATCTCACCGAGCACTACAGCTGGCACTGGATTTTCCTGATCAACCTGGTGCCCGGCCTGGCGGTGGCGGCGCTGGTGGCGCTCTATGTCCGCCTCGGCGAGCCGGACTTCTCGGAGCTGCGCCGCATCGACTATCGTGCCATCGGCCTGGCGGCGGTGTTCCTGGCGACGCTCGAACTCGTGCTGAAAGAGGCGCCCAAGCACAATTGGCAGGGGACGTTCGTCCTCGTCTGCATCGCCGTCTGCCTGGTGACCGGAACCGGTGCGATCTGGCGCAGCCTCTACAGCCCGCACGCCTTCGTCGATCTCTATCGCTTCCGCGAGCGCACCTTTACGCTCGGCTGCGCGTTGAGTTTCGTCCTTGGCCTTGGGCTTTACGGCTCGGTCTATCTGCTGGCGCTGTTCCTGGGGATCGTCCGCGAGCATTCGCCCTGGGAGATCGGCACGATCATGATCGTGTCCGGCGCGGCGCAATTGCTCACCGCGCCGCTCGCGGCGCTGCTCGAATCGCGCGTCGATCCGCGCTGGCTGACGGGGTTCGGCTACAGCCTGTTCGCCAGCGGATTGATCGCCAACGGCTTCGCCGGGGTCGGCACCGACTATGACGGGCTGTTCTGGCCGCAGCTTCTGCGCGGCGCCGCGGTGATGCTCTGCATCCTGCCGGCGACGCGGCTGGCGCTGGACACGCTCAATCCCTCCGGCGTCGCCGACGGCAGCGCGCTGTTCAACCTGATGCGCAATCTGGGCGGCGCCATCGGCATCGCCCTGGTCGACACCATCCTGGAGCAGCGCACGCCCGGCCATGCCGAAGCGCTCGCCGCCAGGCTGCAGCACGGCGATGCCGACACGGCGCGCCTGGTCGGATTTCCCTCGGAATATCTGCAATTTTTTCAGGGCCAGGAGATGCCCGTGGTCAGCGACGCCATGCGCGCGCAGTTCGAGCCTCTGGTGCGCAAGGCGGCGCTGGTGCAGTCCTTCAACGAGGCGTGGCTCTTGATCGGCGCGCTGTTCGCGCTGTCGCTGCTGGT
>CAYXMO010000060.1:11239-13060 GCA_964465935.1 uncultured Rhizobium sp. | reverse complement strand
CAGCGACCCGGCCAAGCGCATCTCCTCCGAGCTCACCGACGGCCCCGACCGCGCGCTGGTGGAGAGCCTGGCCGGACAACTCGCCGCGCTGCGCACGGCGTCGCCGCTCATCGTGCCGTCGCTGCGCCTGCATATCGATCATGCGATCGTAATCGACGCGTTGGAGGCACCGCCTTCGGCATTGTCCTATCTCGATCAGCCCTATGCCGCGCGCTGGCCGCGCCCCGCGGCGGCTGCCGTCGCCGGCAAGGCCATGACCTTGCGCAACAGCGATCTGGCAGGCGGCGATGCGTTGATCGCCGAGCTTGGCGCGGTCGTGCCGGCGCGGCACATCGCGGCGATTCTCGCCCACCGCCGCGACCGCGGCGCCGAAGCGGAAGCGCTGTGGTCGGCCGCCTAGACCGGGGCGCCCTATGCGCTCTGCCAATTGTCCAGCAAGCGGACCTTGGGGCGGGCGGCCTTCTGCGCCATCAGCAGATAGGCCTCGAACAGGCATGCGCCGGCGTCTTGCGCCAATCCTTCGCGATACTCGCGCGCCAAATCGGCGGGAAGGCCGGCGATCAGCGACAAGTCCGCCGCCGGCCGCGCGTCCATCTTCACTGCCGAGATTGCGAGGCAGAACCTGTCCGCCAGCGCCGCCAACTGGCGCAGGAACGTCTCTTTGGCGCCGCCGCCCAGCGTGCCCGTCAGCACCAGGGCGCGGCCCTGGGGGCGCAGCCAGCCCATCGCCCGCCGCATCAGCGCCAGCGCGAACTCGAATCCGTTCAGGCCGCCGGCCGCGAAGGACAGCGAGGTATCGTCGGTCAGCCAGGGCATGAAGGGCGGATTGGCGATGATGAAATCCACCGCCCCCGGCGGTTCGTAGTCCATCGCATTGGCGGTGGTCACGAAGACCTTGCCGGACACGCCGTTGAGCAGCGCATTGAAGCGCGCCGCGTCGGCGGCGGGCGCCGCGATCTCGCAGGCGTCGACCCGGGCGAAACGCTCCGACACTTTGAGCGCCAGCAGTCCGGCGCCGGCGCACAGGTCGAGGGCGTTGGCGCCGCCATAGCGCGCGGCGCGGTCGGCCATCATCAGGCTGTCGGGCCCGGCATAGGCGATCGGCTTCTGCAGGTCGGCAGCGGCGGTGCGGCGCGAGACCGCCAGGCATTTGCCGCGCAGCAGCAGCAGAGCGAATTCGGGAAGGACTATCTCGCCATCCGCGATCCGCGCCAGGCCCGTCCGCGCCAAGGCGTCGACGAAAGCGGTCCCCAGCCAAGCCTCGGCGGCGGCGGCTGCGACGCGGCGGCCCTCGATCAGCAAGGCGGCGAGAAGCGTCTGCGCCGCCGTCAGCCGCCCGTCCGCGATCTCGAAGCTCCAGGCGTGGCGCAATTCGCCGGTGAAGCCGGCCTGGGTGCAGACCGCTTCCCAGCCGATGCCGCCAAGGCCGGCGCGGAGCGTGGCGGCGGCCGCGTCATCGCCGATCAGCATCGCCGTCTCCGCCTGGCATCAGCATCGCGTGCAATTTCTCGCGGGCAAGCTTGCCCAGCGCATCGCGCGGCAGGCTTTCGCAGAGGCGCAGGCGCAGCGAAGCGCGCAGCGCCGGCAGCGCATCGAGCAGCGCCCGCTGCAGCCGCGCCGCGTCGAGGCCGGTGCCGGCTGCCACGACATAGACGTCGGCCATGCCGGGCTGGTCCGGCCGCGCCAGCGCCGTCGCCGCGGCATCGCTCACCCCGGCCTGCGCCATCGCGATCTGCGCGATCCGGGCGCAGTCGACGAGATGGCCGTTGACCTTCACCAGATTGTCGGCGCGTCCCAGGATCGTCACCGCGCCGTCTTCGC
>CAYXMO010000060.1:0-11139 GCA_964465935.1 uncultured Rhizobium sp. | reverse complement strand
CGGCGTCACCGCGCCGGCGCCGGCCACGATCGCGCGCGGCGGTTTGCCCATCGCGGTGACGCGCGGCAGCGCCAGGCGCAGCATATGCGGCGTCAGGATATGGACGGCGCATTCTCCTTCGCCGAGCGCGCGCGCCAGCTGGCGCGGATGGAAGCCGGCGAAAATCTCCACGATGCAGCCGGCCGACAGCGCTCCCAGCAGCGCGCCCCAGCCGAAGGAATGCGTCACCGGCGCCCAGATCGCGACGCGCTCGCCCGCCGTCAGGCCATAAGCGGACACATAGCCATGCGCCTCGCGCAGCAGGCTGCCGGCGCTGCGGCGGGCTTGCCGCGCCGGCCCGGTCGAACCGGAGGTCGCATGCACGAGAACGCAATCGCCGTCGGCATCGCTGCTTGGGCTGCCGTGAAGCTGAAGCGCATCGCCAGCCCAGGTCCAGATGCCGTCCGCTTCGCAGGTCCCGTCGCTTTGCACGATGGGCAGCAGGCCGCGCTGCCACGCCGCCAGGATGGCGCCGGCCGCCGCGGGACCGTCGGCGCCC
The DNA here is from genome assembly GCA_964465935.1 of uncultured Rhizobium sp. Taxonomy (GTDB): domain Bacteria; phylum Pseudomonadota; class Alphaproteobacteria; order Micropepsales; family Micropepsaceae; genus Rhizomicrobium. Next base: position 10,601 of record CAYXMO010000060.1, on the reverse strand, counting down.
AGGATCGTCAGGCGGTCTCCGGCGCGCAGCGGGCTCGCATCCAGCAGCTTGGCGAGATTTTCGACAACGGAGAATTCGAACGGCACGCCGCTGCAGATGATCTGCCCGCGGCCGAAGAGGTCGAGAAGCTCACGCATCGAACAACCCGCCTTGCCGCGCCACCGCGGCGCGCCAGGCGTCCAGTTGCGGCGGCGCGCTGGCGTGCTCGATGAGTTCGAGCGCCGGCGCGCGCAGCGGCGGCGCCAGCACGTCGAGCAGCGCGGCGTTGGCGCGCTGGCGGTCTTTCCAGTCCGCTTGGGCGTGCGTCATGTGCAAGGCCCGCGCGCCCGGCGCCGTCGACAGACCTCCGCCCGCACGCAGGATGCCCAGCGCCAGCGTCAGGTCTTCCAAGCCCCAATTGGTCCCGGCGCGTTCGTCGAACGGCCGTTCGAGCAGAAGCCGGCGCGGCGCGCTCAGATTGGCGCCGGCGAAGCCGATCCAGCCCAGCGCCGTCTCGCCCGCCGCCGCATTGGCCAATTTCTGCAAGCCGGACTCGACGCCGAAGCGCGTCCAGCAGCCGTCGAAATCGCTGAGCGCCGCCGCGATCATGCGCTCGCCGCGCTTGCGCAGGGCGTTGCTCGCGTCGCGCCCATCCCAGTTGCCGAGGTCCGCGAAAGCGGCCAAGGCCGGCAGTTCGCGGATTTCGCCGCGGACAAGACCGCCGCCGCGCGCCTGGGTCGCGGCGTGTGCCGCCAGCCAGCCGGGTCCGACCAGCATGTCCTCGTCGAGCAGCAGCACCGTCGCGGCGTTGGCCGCCCGGATGCCGGCGTTGCGGGCATGCGCGCGGCCATGCGGCGGCCCCTGCTTTACGATGCGGACCGGCGCCGCGCGCAGCGCCTCCGGCATTGTCACATCGGCGTCGACGACGATGACGATCTCGTGGGCCGCGCCCAGTTGCGGCAGCAGCGCCTTCAGCAGGAGGGCCAGGCGGGACCAGCGGCCGACGGTGGGAATGACGATCGCCGCGTCAGGCAAATTTTCCCTCGACGGATGCGAGCCAGCCCTGCATGTCGCATCCCAGATGCGTGCGGTCGTAGTCTTCGCGCTGGTCCCGCACCGCCCGGCGGAACCACCGCAGCTGCGCCGCCGCGCTGGCTTCTCCGAACGAGCGATGTCCCGCTTCGATATATTGCAGGATCAGCTTGCCGATATGGCGGCGCCATTTGACGATCTGCTTGATGCGGTCGGACGCCAGCCGGTGCCGCGGCTTGTCGCCGGCGTCGCGGGCGGCGAGCAGCAGCGCCGTGGTGGTCGGCAGCACGTCCTCGATGATCTGCTCGATCGGCTCGATGCCCTGGCGCAGGCCGCGCCAGAAGACCTCGACCCGCGGTTCGAGCGAGCGGTATTCGAGCCGCGCGAACTCTTCCAGGATCGCGGCCGGGTCGTCGCGCGCCGGCAGGAAGGGCGAGATTTTCGAGCGCGCCAGCACGCCGCTGGCGGTCAGCGTCTGCTCGATCTCGGTGCCGGGATAGACGCTGAGCCGGTTGATCAGATAGGTCGGGAACGGCGTGCGGTCGAGGCCGGTGTCGCGGATGAACGCGATGTTCTGCGCGATCTCGTCCGGCGTGGTGTGGGCGTCGACCAGGATGAAGCCGGGCTCGACATTGATGCCCAGCGTCTTGACGGTGCGCACCGCTTCGCGGTTCTGCTGCGCCGTCGCGCCCTTGCGCCAGCGCTTCAGCACCGCGTCCGATCCCGATTCGAGGCCGAGCAGGATCTGCACCATGCCGGCGTCCTTCAGCAGGTGCAGCAGGTCGCGGTCGAGGCCGTCGACCCGGCATTCGGTGGCGAATTCGATGTTGAGGTTGCGCGCCAGGATTTCGCTGGCGAATTTCTCCACCCGCTTTTCGCTCTTGTTGCCGTAGCCGAGGAAATTGTCGTCGTTGATGTAGAAGAACTCGGTGCCGAATTCGCGCGCCAGCATTTCCATCTCGTCCACGACGTCGACCGGATCGCGGAAGCGGTAGGTGCGGCGGCGCTCGACATTGTAGGCGTCCTTGCCGGTGCAGAAGGTGCACTTGGCCATGCAGCCGCGGCTGGTGTAGAGCGAGGCGATGCGCGACGGCTGGCCGATGGCGCGCAGATAGGCGAGGCTGTCGCGTTGCGGCGCGCGGATCAGGCCCAGATCCAGCGGCGTGTCCGCCTGGTTGACGACGACGCGGCCGCCGTCGCGGAACGCGATGCCGGGAAGGCCGCGGATGTCGCCGCCGGCGAGCACCGCTGCCGCGAAGGCGCGGAAGGTCTCTTCGGCTTCGCCGAACACGATGGCGTCCAGGCCGGGCAGGCAGCCCAGGAGCTCGTGCTTCATGAAGGAGGCGAGGGCGCCGCCCATCGCCACGGTCACGCCGGGCGGCAGGAGCTTGGTCAGCTCGATCGCCTGCGCCACTTGCGGGCGGTAGATCATGCTGATGCCGACCAGCCGGGCGCCGCTGGCCGCCACCAGGTCCGCGATCGCCTGCGATCCCATCGGCGCCAGATTGCAGTTGACGATGGCAACGCGCATGCCGTGCTCGCGCAGATAAGTCGCCAGGCACTCCAGCCCCAGGGCTTCGTTGATGCGGCGGACATAATCCTTCTGGAAACCGAAACTGCCCATGCGGTCGACGAAGGAGGTGAAATTCTTCTCGCGATAGGTGCGCTGGCTCGACGAGGCTTCGAACTCCTTGGGCGCGACCAGGACCACGTCGGCCTTCAGGTCGTGCGACCCCGACATCGCCAGGATGCTTTGGCTGGGATCATAGAGCATGCGACGGCACTCCGGCCCGCGGCGGCGGCGGCGCTGCATCACGCAGCGCGGCGGCATCGGTGCCGGCGCTGCGCTTGAGCAGGCGCAGGCGCTCGATCACCGCCGGCGTCGAGAACAGGTCGATGCCGCGCATCTCCTCCTCGCTCACCGCGCCGTCGAAATACAGGTTGACGAGGTCGAAGGGCGTGATGCAGGTGCGGCAGAACGGAACCCGCGGCGTGTCTTTCAGGAACAGCTTGTGGATTTTGGCGCGGCCGATTTGCGCGAAGGGATCGGCGTCCTCCGTCAAATGTCCGACCGTCGATATCCAGCAATTGGGACAGGCCGCGATCACGCCGTCGTCGAAGCTCTGCAGATGGGTGAGCGGAATACGGCAGCGCCTGGTGCGGCGGCCGGCGTCGTAATAGGCGGCCAGCATGTCGTAATACGCGGCGGGCAGCAGCACGTCCGTCAAATCCGCATGGCGCAGGGCGAAATCCTGGAAGATGTCGGCGGCATCGGCCGGCGCGGCGTATTTGCGCGCCGCTTCGCCGCGGATCGGAAACGGGATGAAGCGCAGATCGGCGCGCCGCGGCAGCGCCGCCAGCCATTGCACCAGCTCGTCCATGTGGCGGTAATTGTGCGCCGTGACGACGGTGTAGATCTCCGACGGGATTCCCGCGGCGACCGCGGCGGCGACGCCGTCGATGATGCGCTTGGCCAGGCGCGGCGCCGGCGTGCGAAGCGCGTTGGCCTCAGCCGTGCTGCCGTCCAGCGACAGGCACAGATTGACGTTGCCCAGCGCCTTGAGCCGCGCCAGGCGCTGCTCGGTGAACAGCGTGGCGTTGGTCAGGATCTGGACGCGGCTCCACATCCCGCTCGCCCAGGCGATGAAGTCCATGGCGCCGGGCAGCGAGAATATCTCGCCGCCGCTCAGCTTGAGGATCGGCGCGTCGCCGTGGCGCAGGGCGTTCTCGAGCACGGCCTTGGCCTGCGCGAAGCCGGCGCCGCCGCTGGCGAGGGTCGGGCGCCCGGTGACCGTCCAGGGCTCGACGCCTTTGAGCTCGTTCTCGAAATTGAGGCAGTAGACGCAACGCAGGTTGCAGACCTGCTCCTGGATCACGAAGTCGTTCAGCAGATAGCGAAACATCCCTGTCTCCGCGCCGCGCACGCCGGCGAGTCACACGCTCATGCCGCGTCGGTTCGGCCCATCTCCTCGCGCAGCGCCGGCGCGGCGTCGGCGACGGCGCCGGCGATGTCCTCGATCAGCGCCGCGTCGCCCAGCAGGATCGGATGCTGGAACCACACCACCTGGCTGCCGGCGGCGTCGCTGACCGGCGTGCGCATCGCGGCGAAGTCGGGCACCGCGCCGCCACGCGCCACCTGGGTCAGCGCTGCGGCCTTGAACATGTTGGTGCGATGCACCGGGGGAAAGCAGCGATAGGCCGGCACGCCCCATTGGCGCAGCCGGGCCGCGATGGCGGCTGCGTCGGCGCCGCCGAAGGCATCGGGATCGAACCAGGCCATCGCCATGTAGTGGCTGTGACCGGTCGCATTGCTGTCGGAAACCAGCGGCCGCACCCCCGGCACCTTGGCCAGCGCCGCGTTGAACAGCGCGGCGCCCTCGCGGCGCTTTTCGAGCTGCGCCGGCAGGCGCTTGAGCTGGGCGCGCAGCACCGCCGACTGGAATTCCGACAGCCGCCAATTGCCCGCCACTTCCTCATGGCGGTAGTCGACGTCGCCTTTGGGCCGGCCGCAGGAATGCAGGTGGAACAGCCGCGCGCCGACATCGCCGCGGTTGCTGGCGACCAGGCCGCCCTCGCCGGCGGTCATCAGCTTGCCCGACTGGAAGCTGAAGATCGACGCATCGCCGATCGTGCCCAGCTTGCGATCCTTGTAAGTCGCGCCATGGGCGTGCGCCGCGTCTTCAAGGACGGTGAGCCCGTGCCGGGCGGCGATCGCCATGATCGCGTCCATGTCGGCGGCGTGGCCCGCCATGTGGACCGGCATGATGCATTTGGTGCGCGGTGTGATCGCGGCTTCGGCGGCGGCCGGGTCGATGCACAGCGTGTCGGCGAAGACGTCCACCGGGATCGGCCAGGCGCCCATGCGCAGGACCGCGGAGGCCGAGGCGATGAAGGTGCAGGCCGGCACGATCACTTCGTCGCCGGGCTTGATGTCGAGTGCCTGCAGCGCGATCTCGAGGGCGCCCGAGCCGCTGGAGGTGACGGTGGCGTGCGCGATGCCGAGGAACGCCGCGAACTCGGCCTCGAAGCGGTCGGCCTCCTGGCCGTTGCCGCGCCACCACTGGCCGCTGCGCACGACGCGCAGCACCGCGTCTTCTTCCTGTGCGTCGCGCACCGGCCAAGCGGGTATCCGCTGCTTGAGCGCGCCCGCTGAAGCCAATCTGTCGGCCATTGTGGAGTGCTGCATGTCGTTCCCGGGGCTGGACGCGATTGGACGCCGAACCGCGAGTAAACACGATTGCCGGCGCAAGGAAAAGCTTGCGCCGGCAAGTAATCGCGAAACACAAACCGCGTTCAGCCCTTGGCTGCGGCCTTCAGCAGGGTCGACATATCGCTGAGGTAGCAACCCGGGATCAGCGCCGCGAGCAGGAAGTCGGCAAGTGCCGGCGGCACCGTCACCGTTTCCCCGAACGCGATGCCGCGCGCCTTGTGCCAGGCCGAGGCCGCGTCGTTCGCTTTGCTCCAGGAGCCGGCGCGCGCCGAGGCAAGGACCTCCGCCAATCCCTTGGGCTCGCTGGCCAGGCCTTCGAGCACTTGGGCGAAGCGGGCCGTCCGCTGCTTGTTGGCGGCCTGTTCCATGCCGAACGCGAAACGCTCGGAATTGCCGGACCAGGTAAGGGCGGTGTGAGCCGCGAAGCGCTGCAGCTGATCCAGCGATGCCTTGGCCGGATCGACCATGGCAGTCCAGGTCGGCGTCTCGCTCAGCATGGCCGACGACGCCAAGCGCATGCCCTTGGCGGTGGGCGGCAATTGATGGACGACACGCGTCGCGAACGCATCCGCCGCGCAGGCCGGAAGGAACAGCAGGATGACGGACGCTGCCGCCGCCTGCGGTGCCGAACTGCCGAAGCTGGCGAATTGCGGTCCGAGCTTTTTCCACTGGCCGCCGGCGATCGTGCGCGAGATGGTGGCGGCCCGCTTGGCGTCGGCGGCGATGAACGACGCCGTCTTGGCGATCAGCGCAAGACCGCTCTGGTCGTCCTTGCTGATGTCGCCGGCGAAGAGATGCGCTGGATCCTGAAGAAGCAAGCCATGCGCGAAGCGTGCGACGACTTCGGCGCCCAGCACCTTTTCAAGCGACCGCAGTCGCGTTGCAGGGGATGTGATTTTGGCAGCCTCCTATTGAAAACCCATGATGTTTTTATTGTTCACCATGTATCGAGTCAAGTCGCCGCCGGTATTTTGCAGCACATGAATGACGTCATGCTTGCGCGAATACAAAAACGCAAAGAATTGTTTTTCGATTTAGCGAACGGAATCCAGCAGATACCGCAGCGCCAGATCGTAGCCCAGCGTGCCCAGTCCGCAGATTTGTCCGTCGGTCACCGCCGACAGCAGCGAGCGGTGGCGGAAGCTCTCGCGGGCGAAGATGTTGCTGATATGGACTTCGATGATTCGCCCGCCGAATTCTTCCAGCGTGTCGCGCAGCGCCCAGCCCGACATCATCAGCGCGCCGGGATTGACGATCAGGCCGGCGGCGGTGAAATGCGCTTCGATGAAATCGATGATGGCGCCTTCGTGATTGCTCTGAAACGCGGTCAGGGAGACGGCGCGCGCGGCGGCCAGCTTTTCGAGCCTGGCGCGGACGCCGGCGAGGCTATCGCTGCCGTAGATTTCGGGTTTGCGCTGCCCCAGCCGAGACAGGTTGGGCCCGTTCACGAGCAGGATTTGCCTCATCGGTCCTCCGCCCGGCGCTGCGTCACCCGGCCGAAATAGCGCTTGTTCTGGGCGTTGTGGAACAGCCGCATGTCGGCGGTAAAGCCGTCGGCGAATTCGATATCGTACACCGCCGGGCCGCTGTCGAGCGGCACCGCGCACCCGGCGCCGAGCTGCGGCCACAGCGCGGCGACGTCGTTGTCGAAGCGGCGGCGGCGGGTCTGCGCCGCGCCGTCATGCTGCGCTGCGGCGCAGAGGATCGGCCGCGTCGCCAGATCCAGTTCGAGGAAATCCTCCAGCACGCCGCGGCAGGCTGCCGGCACGCCGGGCGCCACCACCTCGTGCCACCAGCGCCGCAGCAGTGCGTCGGTCTGCGGCGCGCCGTAGAGAATCTGCAGCGCCGCCTCGATCAGCTCCTCATCGGTCTCCAGCCTGGCGACGACCTGTTGCCGCAGCGCCGCGAGGGCGCGCGCGATGCCGTCGCCGTCGCCGTCGAGCCAGCGGTCGAACGACAGCAGCAGCGCCGACTGCGAAAGCCCCGCCAGCAGCCGCGCCGGCTTCCACAGGTAGCGGAAGTAGAGGTGCTCGCCGAAAACGCGAGCCCAGAACAGGAAGCGATGCACGCGCCGGTTGTCGTCGATCGTCATCGTGTTGTGGGCGACGACCAGCTTGAAATCGTGCTCCGGGCTGTCGCGGGTGACGATGCCGAGCTCCTCCCGCCGGGCCTCGTATTCGGTGTTGGGCATGATGAGCAGGGGATAGATCGCGATCTGGGTGATGCTTTCGGCGAGGCGGTCATAGCCTTCCAGGAAGCTCGCCTCGGTCTCGCCCGGGCAGCCCCAGATCAGCTCGGCATAAAGGTCGAAGCCGGCGCGCAGCAGCTCGTCGGCCAGCGGCTGCCAGTCGTTGAGCGCCATGTTCTTGCGCCCCATGGCTTCGAGCACCGGCTCCGACAGGCTCTGCAGCGCCATGTTGAACGACGTCCCCATGCCGGCGTCCTTCATGCGGTGGACGACGCGGTGGAACACCTTGCCCTTGTTCTTGGCCCAGGAGGTGAAGAAGTATTGCAGGCTGCCATAGCGCTCGCGCGCCTTGATGCAGAACTCGATGAACTGCTCGTCCTGCGGCAGCATGCCGAAATTGGCGTCGCACAGCATCAGCCTGGCGGCGCCCGAGCGCGCGATGACGTCGATCTCCGCTTCCAGCCGCGCCGGCGAGAAGCGGCGAACCTTCTGGCCGATCGCGCCGCCCCAATAGCAGAAGGAGCAGGCATAGGGGCAGCCGCGGTTGGTCTCCATCAGGATGAAGTCGTAGAACTGCTCGTGCCGCGCGTCGGTCAGGGCGACGGCGCCGCTTAAGAAAGGCGACGGGATCGAATCGAGGTCCTCGATGCGCGGCGGCATCGCGGTGGAAACGACGCCGCCGGCTTCGTCGCGATAGCTGATGCCGGGCACCCCTGCCAGCTGCGTCCGCGGCGTGCCGGCGAGCAGGGCGCGCAGCAGCGCCGGCCAGGCGCCTTCGCCTTCGCCGTTGACGACGACGTCGACCTGGCGCTTCGCCGGCAGAAGGCGCGCCGCCTGTCCGCTGACATGGTTGCCGCCCCACACCGTCCAGCCTTGCGGCTGCCGGCGGCGAAATTCCGCCGCGACCTCGCCGAAGCGGCCGATGTTCCAGCCCAGGACCGAAAAGCCGATGAGGTCGGGCGCGCCGCCGGCCAGCAGCCGCGCCGTCATCTCTTGCGCGGTTTCATGCCCGGCGAAGCTGACGATCTCGACCTCGACGGCACGCGCCAAGTCCGGATCGGCGAGAGCGATGGCCTTCAGATAGCCGCCGGTCAGGGGAAAGGACGGCTTGGCGCCGCGCGCCGTTTTCCAGATCGATTGCTCGACGAGTACGGCCTTCGTCTTTCGCGCCACAGCCGAATGCAAGGCCGCATCTCCGATCTGCAAGGCAGACCCGGTATTTCACGGCATCGGATACAATAATGCAACGCCGTCAGGCGGCGTCCGCGAACAGGGCGACGATGTCGCCGAACGACGCTATGCCTTCGATCTGGCGCAGCGACAGCCGCACGTCCAACGCGTTCTCCAGCGCCAGGATAAGACGCACCAGCGCCAGCGAATCCCAGCTTGCGACGGTCGAGGTCCGGCTGTCGGCGCTCAGGCTTTGCGGATCGACGCCGAAAATCTCGCCGGCGACGCGGCGGCACACCGCTTCGACCCCGCTCTTATCCATGCGCTGCATCCGACACCTGCATAAAGTCCGGCACCAAGAGCGCTCCGCGCGCCAGAGGATAGAGGAAACGCGTCCCGCCGTCGTCCGGCGCGGGATCGAAACCGTGCCGCCGATACAGGTCGCGCGCCGGCAGGTTGCGCGGCAGCTCGGCGATCCGGCCCGACAATTGCCGCGCCCCGGCCCGGCGCGCCGCTGCCGCCAGCACGGCGAGCGCCGCCGTCTCCATGCCGCGTCCCAGCACCCGGCAGCTTTGGTAGAAGCCTTCGATCTCGCAAACCCCGTCTGCCAGCGACGACAGCACGAGCACGACCCAGCCATGATCGCCGAAACGGTCTTCGAGCCGCAGCAGAAAATCGATCCGATCGTCGCGCCCCGGCCAGGCGCTTAGCGTCGAAAGGTCCGGCTTTAATCCCGTCGTGTTGAACTGGTTGGTGCGGCGGGTCATCTCCAGCGCCCGCGGCACCAGCGCCGCCTCCAGCGGCTGCACCGACACGCGCATCGCCAGCGATGCGAGGAAGCTCGGCAGGTCGGGCGCCGCCGCCTGCAGCTGTTCGGCGTCGCGGCGCACGCGATAGCGCGCCGCCCGGTCGGCCTCGCCGCCGGCGATGGCGCCGCCGAGCAGCGGATCGCGCAACAGGCTGCGCGCGAACAGGCTCGCGCCGCCTTCGACACAGCGGATATCGGCGGCCGGAAGGGCGAAGCGCAGCTTGGCGCAGACCACCGGATCGTCGTCGATCACCACGGTGTCCTGCGCCTGGATGTCCAGCCGCCGCAGGATGCGCTCGATCAGGACGGCCTTGGGCTCCCAGCCGGCTTCGACGGCGCTGAACGACGCGGCGCCGAGGCCGCCTTCAAGCGGCAGCGCCGCCAGCGCCGCCTCCACGTCCGGCATCGCATTATGCGTCGCCACGGCGAGGACGAGATTGCGCGCGCCAAGATCGCGCAGCGCACCGCGCAGCGTGGCATGATCGCCGCCGGCCGCGCTGTCCACTTGCAGCGCGCCTTCTATGCCGTCCTCGCCGACGACGCCCGGCCACAGCGTGCCGTCGAGATCGGCGATCAACAGCTTGCGCGTCTCGCCGCGCAGGGCGAAGGCATGCCGCGCCGCTTCGCTGGCGATCTCGATCGCGGTTCGCGCGCTGTAGGGCGTGCCGGCGAGCGTCAGGAGGCGCGGATCGAGCCAGTCGCCGCCCCGCGCCGCGAGCATAGAGTTCGACAGCAGCAGCACGCCGGGCCGCCCGCGCAGCCGTTCGGCAAGAACGCCATTGGCGATGGCGACGGGATCGGCAGGCGTGTCCGGTGTTTGCCGCGTCACGCAAGGCGCGATCTCGCAAAGCGCTATCGCGGCATCCGAGCGCTGCAGCAGCGTATCGACAAGCTCGGCCGCCAGCGCGCCGACGCCGCGCGCGATCTCGCCGCTTGTGCCGGGATCGCCATAGGCAGCCTGCAGCAGATCGTCGCCGTAAAGAGCAAACAGGACCAGGTCGAGCGGCTGCTCATAGAGCGGACTCGCCGGGTCGATCACCGCACTCGCAAAACCGAGATCGCCGGCCGCCAGCACCTCGGGCGCGTGGCCGGCGGCGGCAATTGCGACGCAAAGCGCATCCGACAGCAGCGCCGGATTGCCCGAGGAGACGATGGCGGCGCGAAATTTGGGCGCCGCGCCGGCGCGCTCCCGCCGCAGTGCAGCTGCCGCCGCC
>CAYXMO010000059.1:0-13126 GCA_964465935.1 uncultured Rhizobium sp. | reverse complement strand
TCGACCATGCGCGCCGCTCCGGTTTCGTCGAGATGGGTGAGCTCGGTCATCGCCTAGAGCTTAGCGCCGATCAGCTTGGCTGTCGCCGCCGCGACGTCGGCCTCGCGCATCAGGCTCTCGCCGATCAGATAGGTGCTGACGCCGGCGTCGGCGAGGCGTTTCAGATCGGCCGGCGCGCCGAGTCCGCTCTCCGCCACCACCAGCCGGTCCTGGGGGATGCGCGGCAACAGCCGCAGCGTGACGTCCAAGTCGGTGACGAAGGTCTTCAGGTCGCGATTGTTGATGCCGATCATTTGCGCGCCCAACGTGAGCGCGCGCTCCAGCTCCGCCTCGTCGTGCACCTCGACCAGCGCGTCCATGCCCCAATGCGCCGCGTCGAGCATCAGCGTCTTGGCGGTCAGGTCGCCGACCATCGCCAGGATGATCAGGATGCAGTCCGCACCCCAGGCCCGCGCCTCGGCGACCTGATAGGAGTCGAGCATGAAATCCTTGCGCAGCACGGGCAGGGCGGTCGCCGCCCGCGCCTGGCGCAGATAGTCGGGTGCCCCCTGAAACGAGGGCGTATCGGTCAGCACCGACAGGCACGCCGCGCCGCCGCGCTCATAGGCGCTCGCCAGCAGCGGCGGATCGAAATCGGCGCGGATCAGGCCCTTCGACGGGCTCGCCTTCTTGATCTCCGCGATCAGGCCATAGCTGCCGGCCGCCCGCTTGCCTTCCAGCGTGGCGCGAAAGCCGCGCACCGCCGGTGCCGCCCGCGCCGCGGCTTCGATCTCGCCGACCGGCATCCGTGCCTTCGCCGCAGCGACTTCCACGCGCTTGTACTTGGCGATGTCGTCCAGGATCGTCATGCCGACGCTTTCGACACGGCGATCAAAGCATCGAGCTTCGCCTTTGCGCCCCCGCTGTCGAGCGCGCCCGCTGCCAGGCTCGCGCCTTCGCGCAGATCCTTCGCCTTGCCGGCGACGATCAGCGCCGCCGCAGAATTGATCAGCACGATGTCGCGATAGGCGCCGGTCTCGCCGCCGAACAGCCGCCGCAGCGCTGCGGCGTTCTCCACCGCCGTTCCGCCCGCCAGCGCCGATAAGGGCGACCAGCTCACGCCGGCTTCCTCCGGTCCGATTTCGCGCGTCGTGACCTTGCCGCCTTCCAGGACCGCGACCGTCGACGGCCCCGATGTCGCGATCTCGTCCAGTCCGTCGCCATGCACCACCCAGGCGTGCTCGGCGCCGAGGCGCCCCAGCGCCAGTGCCAGCGGCACGCACCATTCTTTGCCATAGACGCCGACCAGCTGCCGCCGCACCCGCGCCGGGTTCGACAGCGGTCCCAGCAGATTGAAGATCGTGCGGAAGCCGAGCTCCTTGCGCACCGGCGCCGCGTACTTCATCGCCGGGTTGTAGGCCTGCGCGAACAGGAAGCACAGCCCGGCCTCGCGCAGGCAGCGCGCCGCGCCCGCCGGCGGCAGTTCGATATTCACGCCGAGCGCTTCCAGGCAGTCCGCGGTGCCGCTCTTGGACGACATGTTGCGGTTGCCGTGCTTGGCCACCGGCACGCCGCAGGCCGCGACGACGAAGGCGCAGGCCGTCGAGATGTTGAGCGTCCCGATCCCGTCGCCGCCCGTGCCGCACAGATCGATGGCATAGGGATTGGCCTCGACGCTCTGCATTGTGCTGCGTATCGCGCGCACCGCGCCCACGATCTCGTCGACACTCGGCCCGCGCACCGCCAGCGCCGTCGCCAGCGCCGCGATGCGGATCTCGCTGACCTCGCCGGCCATGACGGCGCCGAAGGCGTGCGCCGACTGTTCGGCGCTGAGCGTCTCGCCGCCCGCCACCCGCTTCAGCAGATCGGTGAAGCCCTCACCGCTCATGCCGGCACGGCGGCCTTGGCCAATTGCAGGAAGTTCTGCAGCAGCGCGTGTCCGTTCTCCGATGCGATGCTCTCGGGATGGAACTGCACGCCGTGCACCGGATGGCTCTTGTGCATGATGCCCTGGATCACGCCGTCCTCGCTGGTCGCGGTCACTTCGAGGCTCGCCGGCATGCTCTGCGGCGCGATGGTCAGCGAATGATAGCGCGTCGCCTTAAAGTCGTTGTTGAGGCCGCGGAAGACGCTCTTACCGGTATGATGGATGGTCGATAGCTTACCGTGCATCGGCATCGGCGCGCGCACCACGGTACCGCCATAGACCTGGCCGATCGCCTGATGCCCCAGGCACACACCCAGCAGCGGCACGCGCCCATCGGCCAGCTTGATCAGGTCGAGACAGATGCCCGCTTCGTTCGGCGTGCACGGCCCCGGCGACAGCACGATGGCTTGCGGCCTCAGCGCCAGCGCCTGCGCCGCTGACAGCTCGTCATTGCGCTTGACGACCACTTCCGCCCCCAACTGCCCCAGATAGTGGAACAGGTTGTAGGTGAAGCTGTCATAGTTATCGATCAACAGTAGCAAGTCACACCTATGCATCTGGTTTTGTTGGTATAATTTCCGATTTTCCTCATCTCGCACCCGTCAGGATACACGCATTCTCGGCTGCCACCTGCCTCTCTATCCATTTTCGCGGAATCGCCGCCGGATTGAAAGGTTGCGCCCAAAATCATCCGTTGCCCGCATGGCGCGCGCGGATCGATGACCGGCTCGAATTTCACGGCGCTTTCTTGAGCGATTCGGGACAATGCGTACGCACGCCGCCAATCACGGCGCGTTCTCGCGAGCGAGCCCAATTCTAAGTCTTTGATCGGCTGCGCCCAAGAGCCCTCGATTGACCCATGTGATGAAGGTGACGACAATTCAACCCACATGCCTGTGTGTGGCGTAGGGGCGTGCGATCATCGTGTTTTTTCGGTGGGGGCGCTCTTGGGCATGCGCGATGTATTCGACGCCATTGTTGGCCGTCTGTTTGTAAAGCGGGCGGCGGCCCGAGAGATGGGCCTCGCAATAGGACTGCCGATCCTTCTAGCCGCAAGTCTATTTTTTCAGGGTGCAGCCGCCGCCGAAGCACCGCCGACAATGGCGCTGCCGGGCCAGTTTACCGTCAGCCCCACCGGCGCAGCGACCTATTCGATCCCAATTGCCGCGCCGCCAGGGACAGCCGGCATGGTTCCCGCGCTGTCGCTGAATTATTCGAGCGATGGCGGCGATGGGATGGTCGGGGTCGGCTGGACACTTAGCTTCGGCGTGGACGGCGCCAGCCGCGACCGCCAAAAACCGCGGCTGGACAACGCCCTCGAATCCACCGCGCCGCGCGGCGGTCTGGTCGACGGCAGCGGAAACGCGAGCCAAGACCCGATCCTGAGCAACGCCACCAGCGACATCAACTGGTCGCTCAGCGGGCTACCCGCGATCCAGCGCTGCGCCCGGACGCTGGCGCAGGACGGCATTCATGGCGGCGTCAACTACAATTCGAACGACCGGTTCTGCCTGGGCGGCCAGCGGCTGGTGGTCACGAGCGGAACCTATGGTGCCGACGGATCGGAATACCGCACCGAGATCGAGCGTTTCGCGAGGATCATTGCGCATGGCGTGTCCGGCAACGGCCCGGCCTGGTTCGAGGTGCACGAGAGGTCGGGCCTGGTCTTCGAATACGGCAACACGACGGACTCGCGCGTCCTGGCCGTCGGCACCGCGACGGCGCGTGCCTGGGCGCTGAACAAGGTCCGCGACTCCAAAACCAACTACTTCACGATCACTTACACGAACGACACGACGAACGGACAGGCCTATCCGACGCGCATCGACTATACCGGCAATACGGCCGCCAGCCTCAGCCCCTACAACTCCATCCAGTTCGTCTACGTCACGCGCGGCGACATCGTGCCCATCTATCAGGCGGGCGCGTTGATGAAGAACACGGTGCTGCTCAGCCGCATCCAGACCTTCAACGGCACGACGATGGTGTCCGATTACCGGCTCGACTATCGCGCCGGCACCGCGACGCTGCGCAGCCGGCTGACCTCCGTCACGCTGTGCGACGGCGCGAGCAATTGCCTGGCGCCGACGACGTTCGGCTGGCAGGGCGGCACCGGCACGGTGGCGGTGACCCAGACCAGCGTGTTGCCCATCATCCCGCAATTCGCCCTGTTCGCGGACATCGATATCGACGGCTTGACCGATATCGTCTCGACCGACTCGTTTCCGGACGGTGCCGGGCATTGCTCCGGCACCGGCTATCCCGGCGGGCTTTACCACGGCACGGCGCTGGGGACGTTCAATGCCGGTACCGACACGGTCACCGACTCGGCCGGAACCTGGGCGCCCTGTTTCAACGGCAACAGCTTTATCGACCCGTCCTTCGTGCCGATCACGTTGTCCGATGTCGATGGTGACGGCATTCCGGAAATCGAAGGCACCCTCGTAAAGGGCTTTAATTCGTGCTGCTACGACACCGTGGTCGGCATGTTCACCACCACGGGCGATGGCCACTACGCGACCCACACCTATAACCAGGCGCCCGGCATGTTAGGTGTCGATTTCAACGGTGACGGCCGCTCCGACAGTTTCCTGGGCGGGCAGGGCGGCCCCGGCTATGCCTGGTTCAGCACGGGCCTCAACACCGCTCCGGTGCAGGACACGGCACATAGCTCGATCTACGGAAACAAATTCGTCGACTTCGACGGAGACGGCTGCGACGACGTCGCCGGCATTCCAGGTACCGGCGGGACGACATCGTATATCTACTATTTTTGCAGTCCGGCGGTCTCCCAAGTCGCCAGCCCGGTCTATCCCACGGTCACCGGCGACTTCAACGGCGACGGCAAAGCCGACCTTTTGGGCGGAACGTCGCAGTCGCTCGCGATATTGCTCTCCACCGGCACGGGCTTCGTGCAACAGACCGGCACAATGATCACCGGCATCGAATACCTCGCCGGTGACTGGAACGGCGACGGCCGCATCGATATCGCGGTGCATTCGGGAACGTCGCTCTACTATTACCTCTCGACCGGTACGGGCTTTACCCTCGTCAATACGCAAACACTCAGCAGCAGCCAGTATCCCTACAGCATTCAGGATCTCAACGCCGACGGCGTGTCCGACGTATTGATCGGCGACTACAATGCCGGCACGGTCACCGGCTTCATCGTCAATTATACGCCGGAGTACATGACGACGGTCTCGAACGGGATCGGCCAGACGACCACGGTCACCTACGACCGGATCAACAAGAACGGCGCCTTCTACACCAAGGCGACGGGCGCGACCTATCCGACGCAGGATGTCGACGGCGCCCTGTATGTGGTTTCGCGCGTCGATGCTGCGAACGGCATCGGCGGCAGCCTGACCACGAACTACGCCTATGGCGGCGCCAAGCGCGACGTGAACGGGCGGGGGTTTCTCGGCTTCTCGACCGTGATTGCGAGCGATGTTCCGACCGGGATCGTGACGACGACCACCTATCGCATGGATTTTCCCTATGTCGGACAGGTGGGGTCGCAGACGGCGGTCACGACTCACACGGGCAATGGATGTGTCGCCGGCATTACCGTCGGTTCGGTCGTCAACACCTATGGTGCCACCAATTTGGGCGGCACGCGCAATTTCGTCTATCTCTCGCGGTCCGACGTGACCGGCGCCGATTGCGAAAACACGGCGCTGCCTTCGAAGCGGGTGGACTACGTCTACGATTCCTACGGCAGTCCCACGCAGGTCAGCACCACGGTCTATGTCGGCGCCATCGGCTCCACCGTGTCTTCGACCAGCGTCGTCAACAACACGATGAGCAACGACGCGGCGAATTGGCTGTTCGTGCAAACGTCGTCTTCCACGGCCAACACGGCCGGTTCCTCGGCCGTCACGCGCACGACGTCCTTCGCGTATCAGAGCGGCACCAATTTCGTCGTCCAGAAGATCGAGGAGCCGTCCAGTTCCACGCTGAAGGTACAGACCGACCTGACATTGGATGCCTTCGGCAACCCGACGGTCATGACGGTCTCCGGCTCGAACTTCTCGTCCTGCACGACGACCGCGGCCTACGGGGCCAACGGCGCCTTCATGACATCGCTGACCAATTGCCTAGGCCAAACGCAGTACTTCACCAACAGCGCGGCCTTTGGGGGACTGCTCACGCGGACGGATCTGAACGGTCAGATCACCTCTTGGGCCTACGATACGTTCGGTCGTCTGCAGGTGAACACGCGGCCCGACGGCACTTATACGTCCTATGGCTACTCCTATTGCAGCGGCGTGAACGGCGGAACGTCGGGATGCGCGACCTACGGCGCGTTCGCCGCCGTCAGTGTGCCGCACGCCGCAAGCGGTTCGCTGAACGGCCCCATCGCCCAGATCGACTACGACGGCCTGCAACGGCGCATCATGACCTATGTGCAGGGTTTCGACGGCACCAGTATCCAGGTCTGGACGCGCTACGATACGGCCGGACGGCTCTCTCAGACGTCGCGCCCGTTCTTCGGCAATGGCGGCAGCGTCCATTGGACGAGCTTTGCGTATGACGATCTGGGACGCGTCAAGACGACGACGGCGCCCAACGGGGCCGTCACCAGCATGGCCTATCACGGCCTGCTGACCACGGTGACCAACGCGCTCGGCGTGCCCATGACGACGGTCAAGAATCCGCAAGGCCTGAACGCGTCGGTCACGGACGCATTCGCCAGTACCAGTTCCTATGTCTACGACGCCTTCGGCAATCTTAAGACCTTCACCGACCCCGCCGGCAACGTCACCTCCAGCACCTACGACATCCGCGGCCACCGCACGGCGACATCCGACCCCGACATGGGCTCGTGGGCCTACACCTACAATGCGCTGGGCGCGATGCTGACCCAGGTCGACGCCAAGTCGCAGACCACCACCTTCACTTACGACGTGCTCGGGCGCCTGACCCAGCGCGTCGAGCCCGACCTGACCAGCACTTGGACCTGGGATACGGCTGCGCACGGCGTCGGGATGCTCGCCGCCGCGGCCGCGAGCGGCTCCGCCGCGCCGACGGTAGGCAGCAAGCGGGTCATGACCTATGATGCCTATGCGCGGCCGATCGGGGCGGTCATGTCCGCCACGGACGGGTCGGCGGCATATGCCTACGCGACGAGCTACAACAGCGACGGCCGGGTCGACACCGTGAGCTATCCGTCCGGGTTCGTCGCCAAGAACATCTACAACGCCTATGGCTATCTCTGCCGCATCACCGACAATGGCGGCAGCCACACCTGCACGACCACCGCCGACAGCCATGTGATCTGGACGGCCAACACCCGCAACGCCGAAATGCAGCTGACGCAGGCGACCGCGGGCAATGGCGTCGTCACCACCAACACCTATGACGCCAACACCGGACTGCTAACCAATGTCCGCGCCGGACCTTCGGATTCGGTGGCGGCCTTCGACTATCAGTGGGATGCGATCGGCAACCTGACCTATCGTTCGGACAACTATCAGGGCGTCTACGAGAAGTATTGCTACGACTCGCTGAACCGGCTGACGCAATACGCGGTCGGCGGCAGCGGCATCACCTCGTGCACCGCGTCGGGCTACCAGGGTGTGGGTTACGACGCCCTCGGCAACATCACCAACAAGACCGCCGTCGGCCTCTATAGCTATCCTGCCGCGGGATCGGCCCGGCCGCATGCGGTGTCGTCGATTTCCGGCACGGTCAACGGCGTCACCAATCCGACCTACACTTACGATGCCAATGGCAATATGACGTCCGGCGCCGGGCGCACGCTGACGCTCACCTCGTTCAACATGGCGCGGACCGTCGTGCAGGGCAGCACCACGGTGACGCTCGGCTACGACTTCGAGCACAACCGGGTCGGCATGGGGATCACCGGCGTCGGCATCACCGTCTACGCCAACGACCCGATCAGCGGCGCCAGGGAGGACGTCTTCAACAACAGCTGGCACGATTACGTCGCGGTCGACGGCAAGCTGGTGGCGGAGCGGTTCTGCGCTGGCTCGAGCAACGTGGCGCCCTGCACCGGCACGGTGAGTTGGGACTACGTCGTCACCGATCATCTGGGCTCGGTGGCCGCGGTGACCAATGGCGCGGGCGCCGTGGTGGAGCGCGACGCCTACGACCCCTGGGGCAAGCGGCGCTATCTCAATGGCACGGACGACACGTCATGCTCGCTCACCTCGCTGACGACGCGCGGCTTCACCGGCCACGAGCACATCGCCGCCCAATGTTTGATCAACATGAACGCACGCCTCTACGATCCCACGACCGCACGGTTCATGGCGCCAGATCCGGTCACGAAAACGCCTTTCGACCCTCAAAGCCTCAACCGCTTCACCTATGTCGACAACAGGCCACTGTCGCTCACAGACCCAACGGGCTTGGCAGGTCAAGGCGATTTGTCGGATGAAGCGTGGAACAAGGTCGTCAAACCGAGCCAAGACAAGGCTCTCGATGATGTCCGGGCGGCGCAGGCGGCGCTCAAGGAACTGCGAGGGGAACTCAAGCAACTTGCCGCTGGTGAAATCAAACACTTGTCGGAGCAAGCACGCCAAATCTACGGCGCGGTAGGGGACAAGTTCGGCAGTGTCAATAACAACGTGATCGACAGGGCGATAGGGATATTCGCAAAGATCGAAACCGTTCTTGCCGACAATGGCTCACACTACAACTACAAATTTTCAACTTTAGCTCAGACAACGCAGGTCTATACCAACACCTTGATCGATCCCAAAATGGTGTATGCCTATGCTGAAAAGGGTGCCACCGAAATTAAACTGACTGGGCTTTACTTCAACGATCAATCGCAATGGGTGCAGACGCTCATACATGAACCCAGCCATATATTCGGGACCCAGGACTATGCCTATGGCATGAACGACATTAGAGGTATGATCGGCAACGGAATGAACATGGACTGGAACGCAGACAGCTACGCACACTTTGCGATGACTGTTCCACGGGTGCATTAGCATGCCCTGCCGCGGTGTCCTGGCCGTTGTCCTCTCGGGCGTTGTCTCCGCGGCATTGCTCACATCTGCCGTTGCAGGTGCCAGGCTCGATATTCGAATGGTGCGCATTGGTTCTCGCGCCGCGGAAATTCGGATCAGCAATCCAACAACGGAGTCCTGGTGCCTGATTCCCGTCTCTTTTTTGGCCAGCCAATTTGGCGTGCTCATTTCAGGCAAGTTGATCGCGAGCCGTTCGGCACATGCCAATCTTCGAAAACGGTGCATTTCAATTGCACCTGGGTCGACGATCGTGCGGCCGGTTGATTTGACGGGCGCGTTTTCCGACGCGGAGCTGCGGCGCGGAAAACTATGCTATACGTTTTCCTATACCGCGAAGCCGATCGCGCCATCACCCACGCGGTCTGCCGTTCTGGGCACCATATGCGAGGGCAGGTCGAGTAAGGCCTTCATTGCTCCGAACTAGGTCCAGTATTATTTGGTGCGTCCAAAAACGCGGATCAATACATGGCGCTCAACATCAAACTGGCAGGCGCTGCTCTGATCGCTATGGTCGTGTGCAGCATCTTGCCACAAAGTGCGCCTCTGGGTCGGACGCCGCCTCGGACAGTCCGACTGCTTGCCTTGATCGAAGATGTCCGAAAGGAAGAACCCGGCTCTCCGGTGCGCGCGGATAGTGCATCGCGCCTGATAGAAGAAATAAAACGAGCAAAACGCACGCATCACATCTCGGCGGTAACCCCTGCCGTCATCGAGCAATTGATCTGGATGCTGGGGCAACGTGATGTGCGCGTCTATGCGGCCTATGCGCTCGCCTTCACTGGGCCAAGCGCCCGCGTCGCGTTGCCGGCGCTGCAAGGGGCGCTGGACGATGAGCTTCGGCTGGAGCAAGGACTAACTATGCGCCCCGAGACGGACGCGGTGAGTGCCGTGTGTGCCGCGCTGCTCAAAGTCGGTCATCGAACTCCATCGCCGTGTCGCGACTAGGCTGTGAGGCACCGGTCTGTGGGGCGAAAGGCGCGGTAAGACGGAGGCGAGGTGCTCCCCGGACGTCTCGCCCTGATTGCCAGCCCGATCTTTCTCATCGTCGGCTTTATCGCGCATTTAGCCTATCCCCCGCCTACACGAAAGTATAACCGCCGCGGCCGTCTTCGCGCTTGCGGGCCGCCGCGATGTCGCCTCAGATGCGCGGGAATTCGCCCCGGAACGCGCCCATGGCCACCCCCGGCCAATCCGTCACCGACTCCCGCCACGACCAGATGTTTCCCACTCTGGCGCCGGCCGAGATCGAGCGCCTGCGCCGCTTCGGCGAGCTTCGGAGCTATGATGCCGGGGCCTGCATCGTGCGCACCGGCGAAGTGTCGCCCGGTTTCTTCCTGGTCCTCGCCGGCGAAGCCGCGATCAGGCAACGCGACAGCATGGGGCATGAGCAGCTCATCGTCACCCATGGCCCTGGCAATTTCATGGGCGAGCTCGCGCAGCTTTCCGGCCGTCCCGCCCTGGTCGATGCCACGGCGCTCAGCGCCGTCGAAGCCGTCGTCATCCGGCCGCAGCGCCTGCGCGATCTTCTCGTGGAGGAGGCCGAACTCGGCGAGCGCATCATGCGCGCCCTCATCCTGCGCCGCGTCCGGCTGATCGAGAGCGGCGCCGGCGGTCCGGTCGTCGTCGGCCGCGAAGCTGCGAGCGACGTCATCCGACTGTCGGTGTTCCTGGGCCGCAACGGTCATCCCCACACCATCCTCGACCCGGAAAAGGATGCCGAAGCGCGGGCGCTGCTCGACCGTTTCCATGTCGGCGACGGCGAACTTCCCATCGTTCTGTGTCCCGACGGCACGCTGCTGCGCAACCCGAGCGAAGGCGAGCTTGCCCGCTGCCTCGGCATGGTGAGCGCGCTCGATCCCACCAAGCTCTACGACGTCGCCATTGTCGGCGCCGGTCCCGCCGGTCTCGGCGCCGCGGTGTATGCCTCGTCGGAAGGTCTCTCGGTCATCCTGCTCGATTGCCGTTCCTTCGGCGGCCAGGCCGGCGCCTCGGCCCGGATCGAGAACTATCTGGGCTTTCCCACCGGCATCACCGGCCTGGCGCTGATGGCGCGGGCCTACAACCAGGCGCAGAAATTCGGCGCCGAGATCGCGATCCCCGACGAAGTGACGAACCTGGTGGAGAAAGACGGCATCTTCCATCTCGATCTCGCCAACAAGGAACAGGCCCGCGCCCGCGCCGTCGTGATCGCCAGCGGCGCGCGCTACAAGCAGCTCGCCGTCGCCAACCTCGCGCAATTCGAGGGCAGCCACGTCCATTACTGGGCCTCGCCGCTGGAAGCGCGGCTGTGCGCGGGACAGGAAGTCGTGCTGGTCGGCGGCGGCAACTCGGCCGGGCAGGGCGCGGTCTACCTCGCGAGCAAGGTGAAGAAGGTGACCATGCTGGTGCGCGGAGAAGGTCTGGCCGCCACCATGTCGCGCTATCTGATCGACCGCATCGCCGCGCAGCCCAATATCGAACTCCTCGCCTACAGCGAGATCACCCGGCTCGAAGGCGAGAACGGCGTCCTCAAGACCGTGTGCTGGACCAACCACCGCACCGGCGAGAAGACCGAACGCGCCATCGCCCACGTCTTCCTCTTCATCGGCGCCGATCCCAACACCGACTGGCTGCGGCAATGCGACGTCACGCTCGACGCCAAGGGCTTCGTCTGTCCGCGCGACGAGGGCCACCCGATGGAGACCAGCCATCGCGGCGTCTTCGTCATCGGCGACGTCCGCGCCGGCTCGATCAAACGCGTCGCCGCGGCGGTGGGCGAGGGCGCCCAGGTCGTTTCCGCCCTGCACGCCTATCTCGCTTCGGGCGGGCCCATAGCGACGGAGAAAGTCTGATGGCTGACGACTGCAAGCATCTCGACACCATCAAGAAGGTCACGCCCAGCGCGCTGGGCTGCGAAGAATGCCTCAAATCCGGCTCGCCCTGGGTGCATCTGCGCCTCTGCCGCACCTGCGGCCATGTCGGCTGCTGCGATTCCTCGCCCAACAAGCACGCGACCAAGCACTATCACCGCTCCAAGCATCCCATCATCGAGGGCTACGACCCGCCCGAAGGCTGGGGCTGGTGCTATATCGACGAGATGATGTTCGATCTGGGCGCCAACACCACGCCGCAGCGCGGCCCGATCCCGAAATTCGTGTGAAACCTGCCGCAGCGTCGGGTTGCCTGCGGCGCGCCCTCTCCCGATAATCGCGCTGCTTCGGCGGGAGGCGGACATGACAACCGGCGATTTCGTCCTCGAAATTCCCCAGATGATCGGCATGCCCGTGGCCGCCAAGCGCGCGCCGCAGGCCAAGACGCAGGACTGGCCCGCTGGCACCCGCATCGTCTCCGCCGACAGCCACATGTTCGAGGCCGATTGCTGGCGCGGGAAATTCCCGCCCGAACTCGCCGGCAAGGAACCGCGCGTCGAGCTGAAAGACGGCTATTTCGAGTTCACCTGCGAAGGCCAGCCGATGACGCCGCCGGAACTCTCGCGCGTGCTTTACGATGCGCTGGAGAGCAATCCCGGCTTCCTCGACGTCGGGGCGCGCCTCAAGGCTCTCGACATCGAAGGCGTCGAGAAGGAGCTGATCTTCCCGCAGCGCCTGTTCGGCCTCTACATCCTGGGTCAGGACACGCTGCGCGAGGAGATATTCTCGATCTACAACGAAGACATCGCGGCGCGTTGCGCCCAGGGCAACGGCCGGCTCTATGCCGTCATGATCCCGAACTATTGGGACCTCTCCAAATCGCGCGACTCCATCGCCCGCATCAAGGAATTGGGTGGGCGCTGCCTGATGCTGCCCAACAAGCCGGGCAAGGACGTGGGCGGCAAGGCGATCCACTACAACGACTGGCGCTACGATCCGTTCTGGGAAGCGGTCTCCGAGTTCGACATCCCGCTCTGCTTCCATATCGGCGAAGCCATCGTCCAGGCGCGTTCCGGCGCCGCCGGCACCGCACTGATCGCCCAGATGCAGGGCTTCCGCCAGCAATGGGGCATGCTGACCTTCGGCGGCGTGTTCGACCGTTTCCCCAAGCTCAAAGTCGTGTTCGTCGAGGCTGGACTGTGCTGGGTCGCATCGATGCTGCACGACGCCGACATGGCCTACAATTCCTTCCCTACCATGATGGTGCCCAAGCTGGCGCACCCGCCGAGTTGGTACTGGCGCAACCACTGCTACGCCACCTTCATGACCGATCCCGCCGGGCTCGAACTGCTGCACCGCATCGG
>CAYXMO010000058.1:0-13721 GCA_964465935.1 uncultured Rhizobium sp. | reverse complement strand
GTCTGTTCGCTAAACGGGTCGAAAGACGATGGCGCAGGTCTTGCCGCGATCGCCAAATGGGTTGGGGTGCCGAGTTCGGGCGGCATCGGGGACGACATCACCTATTACACCTATGTCGAACGCGACGGCGCAAGGGTGCCGGTGGCCCCGCGCACTATACGCGAATGGCGGCAACTCGATTCGAGCGGGTACTGGACGCTGACCCTGATCAGCATAGGGGGATCGGCGGCATTGCAGCTGATCTACTCGCAGACATCGATCGACCCACGCTAACGCCGGCGGCACCCGGTCGCGCCGAAGACAGGAGTCAGAATGACGAAACCCGTCGAAGCGCTGCTGTTGGATCTGGGCGGCGTCATCATGGATGTGGACTTTTCGCGCGTGACGCAGCGCTGGGCGCAGCATGCCGGCTGCGCGCCGCAAAAACTCGCCGCGCTCTATGCCCCCGACGACGCCTATCGGCGCCATGAGCGCGGCGCGATCAGCGACGCGGAATATTTCGCGGCACTGCGCGTATCGCTGGGTATCGACATTTCGGACGAACAGTTCCTCGACGGCTGGAACGCGATCTTCGACGGCGTCATTCCCGGCGTGAGCGACTGGCTGGAAGCGGCCTGCGCGCGCCTGCCGAGCTATGCCTTCTCCAACACCAATCCCGCGCATGAGCGCTTCTGGAGCGTGGCGTATCGCGAGACTCTCAAGCCGCTGCGCAAGGTGTACGTGTCCTCGGCCATCGGCCTGCGCAAGCCGGATCGTGCGGCCTTCGACTATGTCGCGCGCGACATGGGCGTGGCGCCGGGGCGCATCCTGTTCTTCGACGATGCCTTGGCGAATGTCGACGGTGCGCGCGCCGCCGGGCTGCAGGCCGTCCATGTGCGGTCGAACGCCGACGTCGCGGCGGCGCTGGCGGCCTTGCCGTAACGCCCGGTTGCCGCAGGTGAAAACGGCTTGTGCGGCCCGGCGCAAAAGGCCAAAAATGCCACCAACAACAAGATCACACGGGGAGTTGCGGCGATGAGCCAGCCCAGCCGGCAGGAGATGTACGCGGGCACCAAGGAGGTCAACGCCGCGCACGCGTTCGACGTCAAGAAGCTCGAAGCCTATCTCGCCGACCGCATCGAGGGCTTCCAGACGCCGCTCGAAGTGCGCCAGTTCAAGGGCGGGCAATCGAATCCGACCTATCAGCTGATCACGCCGAACCGCAAATACGTGATGCGGCGCAAGCCGCCGGGCAAGCTGCTGCCGAGCGCGCATGCGGTGGACCGCGAGTTCAAGGTGATCTCGGCGCTTTATCCCACCGGCTTTCCCGTCGCCAAGCCCTATGTGCTGTGCGAGGACGAGAGCATCACCGGCACGATGTTCTACGTCATGGACTGCGTCGAGGGACGCGTCCTGTGGGAAGGCGTGCTGCCCGGCATGGACAAGAAGCAGCGCTGGGCGACCTATGACGCGATGAACGAGACGCTGGCGCGGCTGCACAATTTCGACCACGTCAAGATCGGGCTGGAGGAGTTCGGCAAGCCGACGGCCTATGTCGCGCGCCAGATCTCGCGCTGGACCAAGCAGTACCAGATGTCCGAGACCGAGACGATCGACGAGATGAACAAGCTGATCGACTGGCTGCCCAAGCATTTGCCCGAGGAAGGCAAACCCTCGGTGGTGCATGGCGATTACCGCCTCGACAACATGATCCTGCATCCGACCGAGCCCAAGGTGCTGGCGGTGATCGACTGGGAGCTTTCGACCATCGGCGATCCGCTCGCCGACTTCACCTACCATCTGATGCAGTGGCAGCAGGAAGGCCGCGGCACCAGCGCCGGCTCGGTGATGGGCGCGGACTTCGAAGCGCTCGGCATCCCGACCATGGACCAGTACGTCAAGATGTACTGCGAGCGCACCGGGCGGACCGCGACGCCGAACATGGACTACTACGCGGCCTACAACTTCTTCCGCCTTGCCGGCATCCTGCAGGGCATCGTGGGCCGGGTGCGCGACGGCACGGCGGCGAGCGCCAACGCGGCGCAGAATGCCAGCGCGGTGCGGCCGCTGGCGACCAGGGCCTGGCACTACGCCAAGCGCGCGGGCGCCGAAGGTTAAGCGGGCCTTAAGAGCCGCATCCGCAAGCGTTGGTTAACCCCGCTGCCGCTATCGTCGGCGCTCACTGCGGCTTTTGTCCGCTGTCGGGGCGCCTGGGATGAGCGAAGAGGACGAACGGGCGTTACGCGCGGCGCGCATCAAGCGCTGGCGTTCGCATATCGACCTCGCCGAGCGCGCCGCCCATTTCGGCTATTGGCGCTTCGGCCTCGCCGACGGCTCCTATTACTGGTCGCCCGGCATGTACCGCCTGCTCGGCGAGGACCCCAACAGCCGCATCCCGGACAAGGAATGGCTCTACGAGCAGATGCGCCCGGGCTCGCGCGAGGAGATCGAGGACAAGATCGCGACCGCGATAAGGACCTGCTCGCCGTTCTCGTACCGCACCTATGCGCAGAACCCCAATCGCACCGCCTATATCGTCGACACCCAAGGCGAAGTCGAGGTCGGCGAGGACGGCCGCGCCGTCGGCGTGCTGGGCGTCTGCCACGACGTGACGAGCCAAGTCCTGGCCGAGGACGCGCACGAGAAGACGCAGGCAATGTACCGCCTGATGACCGAAGAATCCGGCGACATCATCATCCTGTATTCGACCGACTCGAAGATGCTGTTCTGCTCCAACGCGCTGGAGCGGTTGGTCGGGCGCTCGGCGGACGAAATCCGCGACGGCGGCTATAAGCGCTTCATCCATCCCGACGACATGGCCGAAGCCAACAAGATGATCAGCCGGCCGGTGGACAGCGAGATCGTCACCGCAACCTGGCGCATCCAGCACGCCAAGGGCCATTATCTGTGGCTGGAGACCACGATCCGCACCGTGTTCGGCGCCGGCGGCGAGCCGCTCAACGTCATCAGCGTGTCGCGCGACGTCACGGCGCGGGTCGAGGCGGAAGAGGCGCGCAACAAGGCTTACGAGATGTATCGCGTGATGACGACGGAAGCCTCCGACGCCATCATCCTGTTCGGGCCCGACCGCAAGATCCTGTTCGCCTCCGAAGCGCTCGGCCGCGTCATGGGCCGTCCGGTGGCGGAGATCGAGAACGGCGGCTGGACGCGGTTCGTCCATCCCGGCGACCTGCCGGCGATCTGCGGCATTCCCCTGCCCCACCGCAGCCGCGAGACGCTGACGGTGTCCTACCGGCTGATGCATGGCGACGGCCACTATGTCTGGCTGGAAGTGGTGACGCGGGCGCGCTATGCCGCCGACGGCACCTATCAGGGCTATGTCAGCGCCGCGCGCGACATCACCGAGCGCAAGCAGCGCGAGCTGGAAATCCAGGCGGCGCAGGAACGCGCCGAGGCCGCCAACCGCGCCAAGTCGCAATTCCTCGCCAATATGAGCCACGAGCTGCGCACGCCGCTGAACGCCATCATCGGCTTCGCCGACCTGATGCGCCAGGGCACCTTCGGGCCGCTCGGCAACGACCGCTATCAGGATTATGCGACGCTGGTCTACGATTCGGGGCAGCTGTTGCTCGACCTGATCTCCGACATGCTCGACATGGCCAAGATCGAGGCCGGCAAGATGGAGCTCAATTTCGAGCGCGTCGACCTGATGGGCACCATCGCCGACACGGTGCGGATGCTGAACGAGCGCGCCGCGGCGGCGGGCGTCGGCTTGAGCGTCGAAGCGGACGGCGCCCTTCCCTCGCTGCTCGCCGACCGCCGCGCGGTGAAGCAGGTGCTGATCAACCTGCTGAGCAACGCGATCAAGTTCACGCCGGCCGGCGGCGACGTGCGGGTGCGCGCCCAAGTCGCCGACGGCATGGCGCGGATCACGGTGTGCGACACCGGCATCGGGATTCCGGAAAGCGAGATCGGCCGCCTGGGCAAGCCGTTCGAGCAGGTCGTGGCCGACCCGATGCTGGCCAAGGCGGGCACGGGACTGGGCTTGGCGCTGGTCAAGGCGCTGGCCGAGCGGCACGGCGGCACGATGAGCATCGTGAGCGCCGAAGGCGTGGGCACCGAAGTGAGCGTGACGTTCGCCCTGGCGCCGGCCAAGCGCGCGGTGGCGTAAGCGCACCAACTTCGTGCGTGCTTCGAGGCTCGCTTCGCTCGCACCTCAGCATGACGAGATTTGAGAATAACAAGACGTCATCCTGAGGTGCGAGCGAAGCGAGCCTCGAAGGATGCAGGCGCCGCTCGAAACAAAAAAGGGCGGCGTTGCCGCCGCCCTTTTTCAAACAATCGGACGGGCTCTACTCCGCCGCCTTCACGCGCGTCGGCATTTCGGCGTGCTTGCCGAATTCCAGGCGGGCGATGGTGCGGCAGTGAACTTCGTCCGGGCCGTCGGCCAGGCGCAGCGTGCGCTGGCTGGCGTACATGCGGGCAAGACCCGGATCGGAGGTGACGCCGCCGCCGCCCCAGGCCTGGATCGCGTCGTCGATCACCTTGAGCGCCATGCGCGGCGCCGCGACCTTGATCTCGGCGATCTCGCTGCGCGCCACCTTGTTGCCGACCTTGTCCATCATGTCGGCGGCTTTCAGCGTGAGCAGGCGGCACATGTCGATGTTGATGCGGGCTTCGGCGACGCGCTGCTCCCACACCGAGTGCTCGTAAATCTTCTTGCCGAACGCCTCGCGGGTGAGCAGGCGCTTGCACATGATCTCGAGCGCCCGTTCGGCGACGCCGATGGTGCGCATGCAGTGATGGATGCGGCCGGGGCCCAGGCGCCCCTGCGCGATCTCGAAGCCGCGCCCTTCGCCCAGGATCATGTTCTCGACCGGCACCTTGACGTCCTTGAGCTCGACCTCGCCATGGCCGTGCGGCGCATCGTCATAGCCGAACACCGGCAGCATGCGCTTGACGGTGACGCCGGGGGTGTCGCGCTCGACGAAAATCTGCGACTGGGCGCTGTGGCGGCCGCCTTCGGGGTTGGTCTTGCCCATCACGATCATGATCTTGCAGCGCGGATCGCCGACGCCGGACGACCACCATTTGGTGCCGTTGATGACGTAGTGATCGCCCTTGCGCTCGATATGGGTGGCGATGTTGGCGGCGTCGGACGAGGCGACCGCAGGTTCGGTCATCAGGAACGCCGAGCGGATTTCGCCTTCGAGCAGCGGCTTCAGCCACTTGTCCTGCTGGTAAGGGCTGCCGTAGCGCTCCAAGACTTCCATGTTGCCGGTGTCGGGGGCGGAGCAGTTGAACACCTCCGAGGCGAAGCCGACGCGGCCCATGATCTCGGCCAGCGGCGCGTATTCGAGATTGGTGAGGCCGGCGCCATGCTTGCTCTCGTTGAGGAAGAAGTTCCACAGGCCCTGGGCCTTGGCCTTCTTCTTGAGGTCCTCCACCACCGGCACGACGATCCAGGGATTGCCTGCCTTGCGCGCCTCTTCCATCTGCTTGGAATAGACCGCTTCGGCCGGATAGATTTGAGCGTTCATGAAGTCGCCCACCTTCTTCATCCACTCGCGCTGGCGCGGCGAATAGTCGAAATCCATGCTGTTTCCTCCGTTGTCGATATCGAATGGGCGGGACTGTAGCGCGCCGGTTCGGGCCGGTGCCAGCCCCGCCAAAGGCCGCAGGACGCAAGTATCTTTCGTTCACCAGGCTGCACCTCCCGCGTGGCGGGCCCGACAGGCCGCGTGCTATCGCAGCGGTCTCTCAGGGACGGCGGGCGGCGGATGCTGAATTGGCTGGTTTCGGTTTTCGGGCATGTGTGGGGACCGCTGCGGCTCCTCGCCTCGTTCTTCTTCCTCGCCGGCATGGGCTACGGCACCGCGGCGATGGCGACATGGCTGCTGCTGCCCCGACTGTGGGACCGCCTGCCGCGCGACCGCGGCCGCGCCTTCGCGGTGAACGCCGAGCAGAGCGTGGGCAAGCCGCTCAGCGCCGGCCTGATCTTCGTCGGGGTGTTCGTCATCGCGAGCCTGATCTTCGTGCCGTTCGACGCGCGCGCGATCCGCACGCTGCCGTTCATGGCGGTTGCGATGCTCGTGGGCTTCATCGACGACCGCAAGCCGGGGGGCCTGAGCGAATACCGGCTCGCGGCGCTGGACTTCGTCATCGCCTTCGGCGCGGCGGCGGTGATGCTGGGCTTCGGCGACTCGGCGATCTGGCTGCCGGGCTGGAAGGATACGATCGTGCTGCCGGTGTGGCTGGCGCTGCCGCTGGCGACCGGCGTCATCTGGCTGTCGATCAACGCAACCAATTGCTCCGACGGGGTCGACGGCGTCTCCGGCAGTCTGTCCGGCACCGCGATCCTGCTGCTCGGCGGCCTGCTCTATGCGGTGATCGGCAACACCGAGGTCGCGAGCCATCTGCATATTCCGCTCAACATCGGCGGCGCCAATTGGGCGATCATGGCGTTTATCATGGTCGGCGCGGTGTCGGGCTATCTGTGGTACAACGCGCCGCCGAGCGCGGTGCTGATGGGCGATGCCGGGTCGCGGCCGCTGGGCCTGCTGATCGGCATGCTGGTGGTGGCGACCGGCAATCCGCTGTTCCTGTTGCTGGTGGGAACCGTGATCCTGGTCAACGGCGCCACGGGGCTGGTCAAGGTCGCGATCACGCGCTTCTTCGGCATCAAGGTCCTGTCGAGCATCCGCTTTCCGCTGCACGACCATTGCCGCAAGAATCTAGGCTGGTCGAACAGCCAGGTGCTGGTGCGCTTCATGCTGCTGCACCTGGGATTGTCGGCGCTGCTGGTGACGCTGGTGCTGAAAGTGCGCTGACGCGATCAGCCGGCTTCGACGGCTGCCTTCAGGCCCGACAGCTGCAGCATGCCCCAGCCCTGTTCGTAGCCCGCGTGTTCAGCGGCGACGTCGCCGCCGGTGCGCTCGAAGCCATGATGGAAGAGCTCGACCAGCGTGCCACCGAGCGCCGGCGTCAGGCGGACGGTCATGTAGGTGGGCTTGGCCCAGCCGGTGTTCGGTATCCAGTCGTTCTCGAAGGTGAACTCGCGGCCCGCGTCGAAGGCCTTGATGACGCCGCCATAGCCGGCCGGCTTGCCGCCCATGTCGACCTCCATTTCGATGCGGCCGCCGAGCTTCGGTTCGTAGACCTTCAGATGCTGGCCATTGGGCTGGCCGCCGGTCGGATGGCCGACGACCTTGCCCCACCAGCCGTCCATGCGGGCCTTAGAGCCGAACTCCTGCCACACACGATCCGGCGGCGCGGCGATGTGGATCGAGCGGCGGACTTTCAGCACGCTGTCGTCGGGATTGCTCATGGTCCGGCTCCTTCAAGGATTGCGGGCAAGATAACGTGCGAGACTTTCCATGCACGGCGTCCAGCCTTCGCCGGTGCGCCAGCTTTCGTGGCCGATCGAGGTGATGACGAGCTGCGACCGGCCGCCGCCGAGGTCCTTGAAATCGACCACGGTGAGGTTGGTGTGAATCCGTTCGCCCTCGCTGGTCGATACGGTTTCCTCAAAGCACAGCCGCGCCGGCGGCACGACCTCGGTGTAGCGGCCGGTCTCGACATAAGGCTTGGCGCCGGGCGGGCCGAAGCCGACGCGATAGAAGCCGCCGACGCGGACATCGGCTTCGCAGAAATGCACGACGTGGTCATCGCCGGCGACGTACCATTGGCCGAGCTCCTTCGGATCGGTCCAAGCACGCCACAATCGCGCCACCGGCACATCGTAGACGCGCTTGAGCGTTAAAGCCGATTCGATTGCCGATGCGCTCATCCATGCCTCCATAGCTGGCGAACTTCGAGCGGCGCTCATTGCGCCGCCGGGCAGGCCGTGGCGAGTTCGATGGCGTCTTCGCGCGAGGCGCAGTCGACGACCATGTAGCCGCCGGCGATCTGCTTGGCATCGAGGAAAGGACCGTCGAGGACCGTCGCCTTACCATCGGTTACGCGAACCCGGGCCGCTTCCTGATCGCCGCCCATACCACCACCGTCCTTCCAGCGGCCGGATGCGACCAGCGGACGTTTGAACGCGGCCATGCGCCTGACGGCGTCTTCCTGCTGTTGCTGCGTCCAGTCCCGCACCAGTTCGCCGTCCAGCATGATGAAGATGAATTCCATGCCGCCCTCTCCTCAAGAACCGCGCAACACCGCCGGCAGCTTGTCGAGCGTTTCGCCCCAGCCGCGTTCGCGATCCTTCGCGGTGTCGCCACCGTCGAGGATCGCGATCTGGTCGGTGACGATCATTTCGGTGCCGCCGGCCTTCGGATTGATCTCGATGGTGACCATCGAGGTCGTGATGCGGATATCGCCGCGGGCAATGGTCATGGCGTAGCAGAGACGGCGGTCCGCGATGATGTCCTCGTAGCGGCAATCCTCGAAATAGGTCTCGCCCGGCGGACCGAAGCTCATGCGGCGGCGGCCGCCGATGCGGAAATCGTGGTCGAGCGTCTGCACTTTCCAGGTCGCGTCGCCCGGCGAATGCCACTGCGCCATCTCGGCGGGGTCGGACCAGGCGCGGAAGACCCGTGCCGGGGCCGCGTCAAAGCTGCGCTTCACCACGACGGTGTCGTGCCGCACGAAGAGATCGCTCATGTCTTGCCTCCTCCTTCGTCTTTCGCCAGATGGGCGCCGAGCGCGTCCAGCCGGCGCTCCCACAGCGCGCGGCGGTTCAGCACCCAGTCCTCCGCCGCCGCCAGCCCCTTGCGGTCGAGACGGCACCAGCGCACCCGGCCCTTCTTCTCCCAGGCCATCAGGCCGCTTTCCTCCAGCACCTGGAGATGCTGGTGCACAGCGGGCAGCGACATCGGCAGCGGCTCGGCCAGCTCGCCGACGCTGGCAGGGCCGCGCGACAGCCGCTCCAGGATGGCGCGGCGGGTGGGGTCGCTCAGAGCGCGGAAGGCGGTGTCCAGGGCCGGCGAATAGTTAAGCATATGCTTAAGTATACGCTCGCGAGAGCCCATGTCAAGCGGCGGGCGTTTGACAGGCGCGCCCGGGCACGGCAAGCAGCGCCCATGCTGCTTTGGGCCGGCGTCATCCTCATCCTTCTGGGCTTGCTGTGCCTGCCTTTCGACCGGCGGGCGGCGCACTATCTGTACGACCACGAGAGCGCGCGCTTCGAACGCTTCCTGGAGGCGACGACGCATTGGGCCAAGGCGGCGCACTGGCTGGTGGCGGCGGCGATCGCCTATGCCGGGGCGCAGGCGGGGCTGGCGATCTGGGGCGAGGCCTGGGACTGGCGGCTGGCGTCTGAGACTTCGCTGGCGTTCATGGCGTGCCTCTTGATCGGCAGCGCGATCCTGCATGGCATGAAGCTGGTGGTCGGGCGGCGGCGGCCGCGCGACGACATGGAACTGGGACTCTATGAATTCGTCTGGTTCAAGTTCCGCCTCGACTACAATTCCTTTCCCTCCGGCCATGCCCTGACCATCATGTGCGTCGCGGTGATCGCGACCTGCGTCGCGCCGCACCTGGCGGTGCTGTGGTTCGCGGCGGCGCTGTGGCTGGGCCTGACGCGGGCGCTGCTGACCGCGCATTTCCTCAGCGACGTGTTCATCGGCGCCGGCATCGGCCTGCTCGCGGCGCGCGAGACTTTGGTGTACCTGTTTCCCGGTCTTCTCCTGCCCTGGTTCTGAGCGCCGCGATGTTCGATCTGCTGTTCTCCGTCGATGCCTGGATCGCGTTGGCGACGCTCTCGGTGCTGGAGATCGTGCTTGGCATCGACAACATCATCTTCCTGGCGATCATCGCCAACCGGGTCGAGCACGCCAAGCGGGCGCTGGCGCGGCGCATCGGGCTGGCGCTGGCGCTGATGATGCGCATCGCGCTGCTGGCCAGCATCTCGTGGATCATCCACCTGTCGGTGCCCATCGTCACGCTGTGGGGCATGGCGTTTTCCTGGCGCGACCTGATCTTCGGCGCCGGCGGCATCTTCCTTCTGACCAAGAGCACGCGCGAAATCCACGAGATGAGCGAGGAGTACGAGGAGCACCAGCACGCTCCGACCGCGACGCTGACCGGCGCCATCATCCAGATCGCGCTGTTCGACATCGTGTTCTCCATCGACTCGGTGGTGACGGCGGTGGGCGTGGCCGAACACCTGCCGGTGATGATCGCCGCCGTGGTGCTGGCGATCCTGGTGATGCTGCTGGCGTCGGAGGCGGTGGGCGATTTCGTCGAACGCCACCCCACGGTCAAGATGCTGGCGCTGAGCTTCCTGCTGCTGATCGGCACTGCGCTGGTCGCCGACGCGCTGCATTTCCACATCCCGCGCGGCTATCTCTACTTCGCGGTCGCCTTCAGCGGCATGGTCGAGATGCTCAACCAGTTCGTGGCGCACCGGCGCGGGCGCAAGAAGCGCGAGCGCGAAAGCAAGCGGCCGGACGTGCCGTCACTGATCGAGTAAGGCCCCGCGGCTCAGGACCAGATGTCGGCGATGCATTTTCCGTCGCGCGGAAGATCGTCCTTCATATCGGTGTCGTGGTGGATGAGGGCAATGTCCTTCACCGCATCGAAGGCTGCGAGCCGCAGGTTGACGGCGATCCGCCAGCGTCCATCCTTGCCCGGCCGGGCGCCGCGCCAATGGGTGATGCAGGCGCACACCGGACAGGCGTGAAACTCGATCCATTTGCGGCCCCACTGATAGATTTGCGTGGCGCCCGTTACCTTGATCTTCTCGTTTTCGTAGTCATAGGCCCAGAGCGCGCCGTAGCGGCGGCAGATGCTGCAATTGCAGGCGGTCGCCGTCTCCGGAACGCCTTCGAAGCGCCACTGCACCGCGCCGCAATGACAGTTCCCTTCGATCATGATGCGGTCCGTCAGGCGACACGGAAGCGCCGGATGAGCGGGCTTTCCTCGTCGATCAGTGCCTTGAACGACGGCCGTTCGTGGATATGGCGGATATAGGCGGCGAAGCGGGGCCAGCGCTTGGCGTCGAGTTCCTCGCCGGCATGGTTGAAGTTCACGATCATGGTGCCGACCGAGATGTCGGCGATGGAGAATATGCCGCCGGCGAGGAATTCCTTGTTGCCGATCTCGAATTCGAGGTGGTCGAACAGCGGCGGCAGCTTTTCGGTCAGCGTCTTGTGCACCGCCGCCTCGTCGGGCTGGCCGCGCATCATGCGCTTGACGACGCGCTCGAAGAACAGCCCGCCGCCGACATTGGCCGCCATCACGGAGTCGGCATATTCCTCGTACCACAGCGCCTTGGCGCGCTGGAACGGATCGGCGGGATAGAGCGCGGGCTTGGGAAATTTGTGCTCGAGATAGTCGCAGATGATCGAAGAGTCGGGCAGCGTGTTGGGCTCGGGCAGATCGGCGTCGCGCAGCACCGGGATGCGCTTCAAGGGCGAGATGGCGAGGAATTCGGGCGGCGGCGTGAACGGATTGATCTGTTCGAGGCGATAGTCGATGCCCTTCTCGGCGAGCAGGACGCGCACCTTGCGCACGAAGGGCGAGACGTTGCTGCCGTAGACGATCAAGGCCATGTCGAGCTCCAAGTGGCGTTCTTGGAAGCGATCAAATCACGCCGGGGCCATCACTTCCAGCTTAGGTGAGCGTTCCGGAGCCAGGTTGTCGTAGAGGTCGGCGATCAGATCCTTCTTCACCCCCTGACGCTTGGGGTCATTCCACAGATTCTCGAACTGGTGCGGGTCGTTCTTGAGGTCGTAGAGCTCGCCCTCGCTGCCGTCGTAGCGGATGTGGGTGGCGAAGCCGGCATAGGCGGGGAAATGCGTCTCCAAACCGTTGGGCTGGCCGGCGGTCGAGGGCTCGTAGCGCGTGAGCGACCAGCCACCCTGGACGATGGAGCGGAAATGGAAGCCGTAGCCGGGGAACTGGCTGTCCCATTCGCACAGCGCGCGCTGGCGCGAGCCGTCGTCCGATTTGGGCAGCGCCTTGCCTTGCATCCAGGGCGCCGCGTCGATGCCGGCGATGGCGCACAGGGTCGGCGCGATGTCGACCTGTTCGACCGGCTGGTACACGGTCGCCGGTGCGACCTTGGCGTTGGGCGCGGGGCGCCAGATATAGGGCAGGCGCATCAGCGCGTCGGTGTGGAACGGGCCTTTGTAGACCAGGCCGAAATCACCCTGCAGCTCGCCGTGGTCGGTGGTGAAGATCACGTCGGTGTCGCCGTCCCAGCCCTTGGCCCTGATCTTCGCCATCACCTTGCCGATCGCTTCGTCGATCAGCTCGTTCATGACGTGGACCTTGGCGTTGATCTCGCGGATGTTGTCGGGTGAGAGCTGCTGCGGGCGGAAATTCTGCGGCCCGCCCTCGGCGTTGATGAACTTGCCGTCGTAGTAGTCCAGCCAGTGCGCCGGCTTGCGTGCCAGCACCTTGCGGATGTCGTCCGGCGAGCCGGGATAACCGTCCGGCAGCGGCAGATCGCGCCAGTCGCAGCGATGGTTCTCCGCTGCCGGCGGGTCCCAGGGATGATGCGGATCGGGGAAGCTGAGCCACAGCATCCAGTCGTCATCGCCGTCGAGCCTATCGAGCCAATCGACCGAAAGGCTGGCCAGCCAGTCGGTGTGGTAGAGGCCGCGCGGAATCTGGTGGTTCGATGTCTCGGGCGCGCCGGTGTCGCCGCCGGGCGAAGCGTTGAGCAGCGGAGGCCAGGCGTCGAACACCTCCTTGCTTTGCGCGCGCAGCCAGCGGCCATAGTGACCGACGGGGCGTCCGCCGAAGCTGGCGGTGTGCATGGCGTGGATGGCGTAGTCGAAGCCGCGCCAGGGGCCGAAGGTGCCGTCGCGCTGGCGGATATTCTCCTGGAACTGCATTTTGGGATCGAAGCCGGGCTCGAAATGCGCCTTGCCGATCAGCGCCGTCTTGTAGCCGGCCTTGTCCTTCAAATACTGCGCGAAGCTGGGCGCATCTTGCGGCAGCGGCACGCCATTGGCGAAGACGCCGTGGGTGCGAACGTATTGTCCCGTCAGCATCGAGGAGCGCGCCGGCATGCAGACGGTGTTCTGGTTGTAGCCGCGGGCGTAGTTGATGCCCTGCGCCGCCAGCGCGTCGATGTTGGGGGTGCGGCAGAACTTGTTGCCGTTGCAGCCCAGCGAGTCCCAGCGCTGCTGGTCGGTGGTGATGAAGAGGATCTTGCGGCCCATGGCTCAGCCTTTCAGGGGTTCGAGGCAGCCGGCATCCTTGAGCGCCGGGTCGATCTTCGCTTTGGCCGCGGCGTCCAATGCCTTGTAGCGTTCGCGCAAGTCCCACAGGCAGCGCTGCTGATAGCGGAAGCTGCCTTGGGTGTAGGTGCGCCCGTGCAAGGTGAGCGAGAAGGTCGGCTCGCCCTTCTCGAACGCCGCGGCGTTGGCGAGCAGGAACGGGAAGTAGGTATCGCCGGCGACCGCGAGCAGGCCTTTCACGGCGGCGGGCAGCGGCGCGGCGGGATCGCGCCATTCGCCCTCGATGCCCGACGCGTCGTCGAGGTTCATCAGCCAGCGGAACAGGAACGGCGCGGTCTCGCGCATCAGGTCGTCTGGCGTCGGATCGACGGCGAGCTGGCTGAGCTGGCCGAGCCAGCCGAAATCGGCCAGCGACGGCCGCGTGCCAAAGAGGAATTTCTCGGCCGTCACATGGGCTTCGAGCAGCGCCATGATGCGGCCCGCCGATTGCTCGATGATCGGCGCGTTCTCCGGCGTGCAGCCGACAATCGGCATGCGCCCGACCTGGCGCTCGCGGAACGCTTTGGCGGATTTGACGATGGCCTCGACGCCCTGCCCCGCGAGGCGGTCGAAGGCGAGCCATTCGCTCATCTGCTTCTGGTCGCG
>CAYXMO010000057.1:0-13853 GCA_964465935.1 uncultured Rhizobium sp. | reverse complement strand
GCGACAACGGCTCGGGCATGCATGTGCACCAGTCGATCTGGAAGGGCGGCAAGCCCTTGTTCGCCGGCTCCGGCTATGCCGATCTGTCGGACACCTGCCTCTACTACATCGGCGGCATCATCAAGCACGCCAAGGCGCTCAACGCCTTCACCAACCCGCTGACCAATTCGTACAAGCGGCTGATCCCGGGCTTCGAAGCGCCGGTGCTGCTGGCCTATTCGTCGCGCAACCGCTCGGCGTCGTGCCGCATCCCGTTCAGCGCCTCGCCGAAGGGCAAGCGCGTCGAGGTCCGCTTCCCCGATCCGGGCGCGAACCCGTATCTCGCCTACGCCGCGATGCTGATGGCCGGCCTCGACGGCATCGAGAACAAAATCCATCCCGGCGATCCGATGGACAAGGACCTCTACGCCCTGCCGCCCGAGGAGTTGAAGCAGGTGCCGACGGTGTGCGGCAGCCTGCGCGAGGCGCTGGAGAATCTCGACAAGGACCGCGCTTTCCTCAAGAAGGGCGGCGTGTTCAGCGACGACTTCATCGACTCCTATATCGAGCTGAAGATGGGCGACGTCTACGCTTTCGAGCACACGCCGCATCCGATCGAGTTCAAGATGTATTATTCGGTCTGAGCGCGCGTAGCGGCGCCAAACGACAAGGGAAAGGGCCGGGTCTCCCGGCCCTTTTTCGTTCAAGCGATCTTCAGGCCCAAATGTTTCTGCATCGGCACAAAATCGCGATCGTCGTGCAGCAAGGCATGGCGATGCTCGATGCAATAGGTGCCGATGACGAGGTCTGCGGTCTTGCGAACCGTCACGCCGAAATCGCGGAGACGGCGATAGTTGCGGGCGGCGAGCGATGCCAAACGGCCGTCGAGCAAGGACACGATGCGATATTGCCGCAGCGCCCGCTCGATGAGCGCGGCATGGGCATCGCTGCGGGCGCCTTGCAGGACTTCCAGAAGGATAAGGTCGCCGATCAGGACGGGGCCGCGCGCCGCCGCAGCCGCAAGTTTGACGGTCTGAGGTGTCGCCTGTCCCTTGAGCTGCGCAATCCAGACCGAGCTGTCGACCAGGATCACCGCTGACGGCCGCGGCGCAGGGCGTCGAGATCGCCTTCCCAGCCCAAGCCATCGAGAGAAGCGAGCGCCTTCACCTGCTTGCGGACGCGGACGAGCAGGCGCAGGCCTTCCTCCACCGTGGCGCGCTTGGTCTTGTGCCCCGACACCGCCATCGCGCTCGACAGCAAGGCGTCGTCGATGTCTATGTTGGTGCGCATGGCCGTGAGCCCTTTCATGTGTATCGAACAAGGAAAGTATACACATCGATGACGGGACGCAATCGGGCTCGGGCGACAGCAGGACCGGCCAGGACCAAGTGAAAGGAGGCCGGCCACAAGGTTCGCGCCCCTTTTCTTTGCGCCGCCGGCGAATACTTGGCCCGTCCCCACTTGCGCAATAACGTGCTAAAGAAGCGGCGGCATCGAGACGGGTTGGGCAAGACATGGCAGAGAGCACCGAGATCGGCGGCAGCAAGGCGTTCGGCGGCCTGAGGCGGGCCGCGCTGCTGCTGCTGCCCCAGATCAGGTGGGTGCTGATCGGCGTGTTCCTGATGGCCGCCTTCTTCGCCACCGGAGCGGTGCTGCTGTGCGTCATCACCGCCGACCAATTGCAGAATTCCATGGCGGCGCCGAAATTCGCCGCGATCAAATCCTCGATCGGCGCGATCCGCCAGGACGTGGCGTCGGTCGAATACTATTACAACGTGCTCGACGTCATTTCGAAGAAGCAAGGCGAGGCGGAGAACGCGCTGTCGCGCGCCAATGTCGAGGCCCAGGGCGCGCTGTCGCGCATGACCAGCAGCGCCGACGACATCAACGCCTTCATCAACCAGAACGACACTGCCTATGTCCTGGCGCCGCTGGTGCTCAAGCGCTTCGACCAGGCCAGATCGGTTCCCAGCCTGCCGGCCTCGGGCGCGGTGTCGCCGGCATCGCTGGCGCACGACGCGCCGCTGCCGGCACCGGCACCGGCGCTGGAGCAATCGCCGATCCTGGACTTCGGCAGCGCCGTGACCGGCTATTTCGCCGACTATTACGCGCAGCTCGCCGCCCTGCCCGCGTCGGCCGAAGCGGGCGCCGCCCGCGCCTCGCTCAACACCTTCAAGGCGATGGTCTACAAGCCGCTCCAGGCCTATGCGGCGGCGCATGCGCAATACGACGCCAGCATGAGCGCGGTGCAGTCGCTCAAGACGCAGCTCGCGGCGCTGACCCTGCAGAAGACCGAGCTCGACAATTCGGTGGCGCCCAAAGGCAGCTCGCTCGCCAATGACGACTATTGGAACCTGTGCGAGGATTTCTACTCGTTCAAGACGCTGGTCGGCGAACAGGCCTACAACATCGTGCTGCTGCCCAAGATGATGCTGATCCTGGCGCTGTCGATCTTCATGGGCGTGCTGGGCAGCCTGATCGCGATCAGCCAGGATTTCCTCAAAGACCCCGACGGCCGCGGCCTGTGGGACATCCTGTTCCGCATCAGCCTGGGCGCCGGCGTCGCCTTCGCGCTGTTCTTCTTCGCCGCCGCCGGGATGCTGGCGATGACGCAGAGTTCGGGCTTGAGCGGGCAAGCCGATATGAGCCCCTATCTTATCTCCTTCCTCGGCATCACCGGCGGCTATCTGTCGGACCGCGTCACGCAATGGATGCGCGAGATCGGCGAGAGCACCTTCAAGGTGAGCGCCGGCGCGCCGCCGCGCTGGGCGATGGGGCTGGAAGCGGCGCTGAAGGCGGCGGGACTGGACGGCGCGGCGCTGGCGAGCGCGATCGCCGAGACGGCGGCGGATACCGAGGCCTGGATCGGATTGACCAAGCCGGTGCCGGGCGACAAGCAGGCGCTGGTGGCCGCGTTCCTGCGCGTGCATCCCAGCAAGCTGTTCACGGATATCGCGCCGGGGTGACCTACGCCGCGGCGTGTTCGGCTTCGCCGCGGACATCCGGCTGGTGCGCCGGGATCACGACATAGGCGCAGCAGCCCTTGCCCGGCTCGCTCTCCAGCCAGGCGCGGCCGCCATGCAGCTCGGCGAGGCCGCGGACCAGCGCGAGGCCAAGGCCGGTGCCGCCGGCCTGGCGGTCGTAGCGGTTGTCGACCTGGCTGAAGGGCGTGAAAATCTTGTCGAGCTTTTCGCGCGGGATGCCGGGGCCGTTGTCCTGGACGCTGATCTGGAAGCCGCCGCAGCGCGCCAGCTCGGCGCGGACCATGATCCTGCCGCCCTCGGGCGTGAACTTCACGGCGTTGGAGCACAGGTTGATCAGGATCTGCTTGAGGGCGCGCTCGTCGGCGTAGAGCGGCGGGCAGCTGGGATCGATCTCGATGCCGAGCGTCTGCTGGCGCTCGCGCGCCTTGGCGCCGATCAGCTTGAGCGCGATGTCGAAGGTGCGCTTGGCTTCCAGAGGATGCGGCGCGATCTCCATCTTGCCGGCTTCGATCTTGGCGACGTCGAGCAGGTCGTTGATCAGGCTGAGCAGGTGGGCGCCCGACGAATGGATGTCGCCGGCATATTCCTTGTAGCGCTGCGAGCCGACCGGGCCGAAGCATTCCTGGGCGATGATCTCGGAGAAGCCGAGGATGGCGTTCAAGGGCGTGCGCAGCTCGTGGCTCATATTGGCGAGGAAGGCGGTCTTCGAGGCGTTGGCGGTCTCGGCTTCGAAACGCTTGCGCAAGGCTTCGTCGCGAGTCTCTTCGAGCTCGCGGGCCAAGTCTTCGACCTGGAAGCGCAGGCGGGCGTCCTCATCGACGCGGCGCGCCAGGCGGCGGCCGTCGAAGAAGAGCTGCGCGGCATAGGCGGGAATGAGGATGGCGATGCCGTAGTCCAGCATCGAGTCGCCGAAAGCGAAGCGCAGCGCCGCCACTGCCGAGATCGGCGCGAGGCAGGCGAGGAACATGTCCATGTGGGTGGCGCGGCTGACGATCAAGGTCGCGAGCATGGCGACGGTGGCGCCGGCGAGGAAGATGTGGTTGGCCTGGCTCGCCGGGTCCCACAACAGCCAGGGGACGAGGCCCCAGATCGTGCTGATCACGACCTGCAGCGTGGTCAGGCGCGCGAACCACGGGCGCACCGCCTCGTAATCGGTCTGCCCGGCGGTCGTCATCTGGTAGAACGAGACGATGTTCGAGGCGAGGAACATCGTGATCGAGACGGCGCAGGGCAGCAGGATCGCCTGCTCGAACGGGCGGTGGCCGAGATAGCCGAAGCTGTCGGAGCCGAGCCAGGCGATGCCGAGCGCCCATAGCGGCGAGGTGAAACGCGTGGTGCGCATCGCCGAGGCGACGAGGTCGAGCTGCGCGTTCAACACGCGCACGTCGGCGCTGCGCCGTACCCGAAGCTGCTGTCCGAAACCCACCAAGGCCACCCCTGCCTGATACGCGTCCGCGAACGCGGAGCATCGGCGATAGTACGCAGCGGTCCTTAAAATTTTCTGAGAGCGTAAAGCTTAAGCGTTCGCTAACGCCGCATTGGCGGGCGTTGCAATCGCTAACGGGAAATGAACGAAAACCACAGTGCCGTCGCCGAGCGCGCTCTCGATCCAGACGCGGCCGCCATGCAGCTCGATCAGGCCGCGCACCAGCGCCAGGCCAAGCCCGGTGCCGCCTAAGACGCGGCCATAGCGGTTGTCGATCTGGGTGAAGGGCTGGAACACCTGTTCGAGCTTCTCGGGCGCGATGCCGGGGCCGGTGTCGCGCACTTCGAGCAGCATGCCGCCCTCAGCGCCGCGGCTGCAGCGCACGTCGACCGCGCCGCCTTCGGGGGTGAACTTGATCGCGTTGGAAAGAAGGTTGAGCAGTATCTGCCTGAAGGCGCGCTCGTCGGCGATCAGCGGCGGCAGGCCGGGCGCGACCGCGGCGGCGAGCGACTGATTGCGGGCGCGGCTGCGCGCCCCGACCAGGCGCAGGACATCGGCGACGGCGCCGGCGGCGTCGAGCGGATGCGGATCGATCTCCATGCGGCCGGCCTCGATCTTGGCGATGTCGAGCAGGTCGTTGATCAGGCTGAGCAGATGGCTGCCCGAGGCGTTGATGTCGGCGGCGTATTCGGCATAGCGGTCCATCGCGCCCGGGCCGAGCGCCTGCTGCGCGATGATGTCGGAGAAGCCGAGCACGGCGTTCAAGGGCGTGCGCAGCTCGTGGCTCATATTGGCGAGGAAGGTGGTCTTGGCGGCGTTGGCGTTCTGCGCTTCGACGGCGCGGCGCAGCGCGTCGGCATGGCTGACGCGCAGAGCTTGAGTGAGGTCCTCGTTGGCGAATTGCGCGGCGAGCGCGCGCTCCACGGTCTGGCGGCCGCGCAGGCCCATCACCAGGATGTAGAGCGTCCATAGCGGCATCAGCATCGCGAAGACATGGGCGACTTCGCCCGGCGAGACGAAAAGCAGGGCGCCGTAGCTGAGCGTCAGCGGAACCAGGCCGGCGGCGAACACCGCCGCATGCGCGGTGCGGGTGAAGACGATGGCCCAGACCACGGTGGTGAAGATCATGCAGACATAGATGGCGTTGACGGGGTGGCCGATGTCGCTGAGCAGCCAGACCACGGCGCCCCAGGTGGCGCTGATGGCAAATTGCAGCGCCACGAGCTGGCGCTCGAGCCTGCCGAGGTCGGTCAGGCCAGCGCGGTTGCGCCTATAGATGTAGGCCGCGGCGGCGGAGGTCAGCGCGTGCAGGCCGAAGGCGGCGAAGATATGCCAGAGCGGAACGGTTCCGAAATAGCCGCCGGTCGCCGCCGGCGGCACGAACAGGACGAGCGTCCACAAGGGATTGAGCACGATGGTCGAGGGCAGCGTATCGACGACGAGCTTGAGGCGCGCCGCGGTGAAGCGGGCTTCTTCGGAACTTGTCCACAATCGAAAAGAGCGCGGCATCGCGGTCAAGAATACGGATCGCGGCGTTAAGAAAGGGCTGCGGCGACGCCATGGCTTTCGCACGGGTTGCGATTGGCTAATGTAGAAAGTTCCCGAATCGCAGCGCGCACAATGGCCAAAGACCTGTTCGACACCGACGCGCCCAGTTCCAAGGGCTATACCGCCAAGGACATCGAGGTCCTGGAAGGGCTGGAACCCGTCCGCCGCCGTCCCGGCATGTATATCGGCGGCACCGACGAACGGGCGCTGCATCATTTGGCGGCGGAAATCCTCGACAACGCGATGGACGAAGCCGTCGCCGGCTTCGCGACGCGGATCGAGATGGAACTTTCCGCGGGCGACATCCTGACCATCCGCGACAACGGCCGCGGCATTCCCACCGATCCGCATCCCAAGTTCAAGAACAAGTCGGCGCTGGAAGTGATCATGACCACGCTGCATGCCGGGGGAAAGTTCGGCGGCAAGGTCTACGACACGTCCGGCGGCTTGCACGGCGTCGGCGCCTCGGTGGTCAACGCGCTGTCGGACTGGATGGAGATCGAAGCGGCGCGCGACAAGCGCGGCCACAAGATGCGCTTCGAGCGCGGCAAGGCGATCGGCAAGCTGAAGGACCTCGGCGCCGTGAACCGGCGCGGCACCATCGTGTCGTTCCATCCCGACGCGCAGATTTTCGGCAAGGACACGCATTTCTCGCCGGCGACGCTGTACCGGATGG
Organism: uncultured Rhizobium sp.; assembly: GCA_964465935.1. Lineage (GTDB taxonomy): Bacteria > Pseudomonadota > Alphaproteobacteria > Micropepsales > Micropepsaceae > Rhizomicrobium. The sequence goes on along the minus strand of CAYXMO010000057.1, from coordinate 7,240 downwards.
CGCGGTCCAAGGCGTATCTGTTCCGCGGCGTCGAGATCCGCTGGAAATGCGATCCGGCGCTGATCAAGGGCGACACGCCGGCCGAGGACGTGCTGAAATTCCCCGGCGGGCTGCTCGACTTCCTCAAGAGCGAAGTCGGCAATTCGAACACCGTGACGCTGCGCGATTTCAACGGCCGCACCGAGAACAAGGGCGCGGGCGCGGTCGAATGGGCGGTGGTGTGGACGCCGTCGATCGACCCCTTCGTGCATTCCTATTGCAACACCATCCCGACATCGCAGGGCGGCACGCATGAGCAGGGCTTGCGCAATGCGCTGACCAAGGCGCTGCGCAGCCATGGCGAGCGCACCAGCAACAAGAAGACGGCGCTGGTCACCGCCGACGATGTGATGAGCCAGGCCTGCGGCGTGCTGTCGGTGTTCATCCGCGAGCCCGAGTTCCAGGGCCAGACCAAAGACAAGCTCTCCTCGCCCGACGCGCAGCGCCTGGTCGAGAACGTGGTGCGCGACCACTTCGACCACTGGCTGGCGGAGAGCCCGGCAGAGGCCGACAAGCTGCTCGACTTCGTGATCGAGCAGGCCGAGGACCGGCTGCGCAAGCGGCAGGAGAAGGAGACCGCGCGCAAATCGGCGACGCGCAAGCTGCGCCTGCCGGGCAAGCTCGCCGACTGCACGCGCGCCGGGATGGACGGGACGGAAATCTTCCTGGTCGAAGGCGACAGCGCCGGCGGCTCGGCCAAGCAGGCGCGCGACCGCGCGACGCAAGCGGTGCTGCCGCTGCGCGGCAAGATTCTCAACGTGGCGAGCGCGGCCGCGGGCAAGCTGCAGCAGAACGCCGAGCTTGCCGATCTGGTGCAGGCGCTGGGCTGCGGCACCGGCGCGAAATACCGCGAGGACGATCTGCGCTACGAGCGCGTGATCGTGATGACCGACGCCGACGTCGACGGCGCGCATATCGCGTCGCTGCTGCTGACGTTCTTCTACCGCGAGATTCCGGGGCTGATCAAAGAAGGGCATCTCTATCTGGCAATGCCGCCGCTCTATCGCCTGACGCAGGGTGCCAAAAGCGAGTACGCGCGCGACGAGAAGCATCGCGACGAATTGCTCAAGACCGTGTTCAAGGGATCGAGCAAGGTCGAGATCGGGCGCTTCAAGGGCTTGGGCGAGATGATGCCGGCGCAGCTCAAAGAGACGACGATGAAGCCGGGCAAGCGCATCCTGGTGCGCGTCGAGGTCGCCGACGACAGCCGCAAAGAGACCGAAAGCATCGTCGAACGGCTGATGGGCAAGAAGCCGGAGCTGCGCTTCCAGTACATCCAGGAGAACGCGCAGTTCGTGACGGGTGTGGATGTTTAGAGACAGAGTTCAAACGTCTGGGTCATCCTTCGAGGCCCGTCGCGTCACCTTGAGGTGCGAGCGTAGCGAGCCTCGAAGGGCGACGCGACGGGCACCTCAGGATGACGAGATGTTTCGACAAGAAGCAATCTCGCGCCCTAAGGCAGCTTCACCTTGCCGTACACGATGGTCGTGTCGCCGGTCTGGACCGCGGTGGCGGTCGCCGGCCTTGCCCGGATCAGCCCCTGACCGTCCGCCGGCACCCCGTTGCGCTGTTCGGCGAGCGTGATCTCGACCGGCTTGCGCGAGTCGAAGGTCAGCTTGACCGTCTTGGCTACGCAGTCGCGCGTCATGCAGGCGATGATGGTGCCGCGCGGATTGAGGCTGGCGGCGGATGGCGCGAACGATTGGCCGTCGATCTCAGCGCGTACGAGTCCGGAGTCCTTGGGCACCAGCATGAACATGCGCACCGCCGCGGCGGAACCGTGCAGCACCAAAGTGACGGTGCGGCCATTGCCGCTCGGCACGCTGGCGACGCTCACGCCCGGCATCGCAAAGCGCGGCTTGCCGGCGGCGGCGGTGTAGGACGGCGACTGGCCGATCGGCGTCGCCATCTGCGGCTTGGCGGAGAACGGCATGACGCGGCGCAGCGGCGCCGGCAGGCTGCCCAGCGTGTCGGCGGTGTAGATCGCGCGGCCCGTGACGTGATCGTCGATGAAGGTGAGGTTGAGGCGCTGCGGCTGGCTGGTGCTGTAGGCGGGCTGGGTGGCGGCGAACAGCGCGACCAGCACCGCCGCGAGCGCGACGCCGCCGCCCAGCCGCAGCGACATCGCGCGCGACAGCGGATGGCTGCTGAGCAATGGCAGCAGCGTCATCGCGCCGAACGCAGCGGGGACGGTGAACAGCGGATGCAACGCCAGGCCCTGCACCGTTTCGCCGGCGGCGGCGAGCGCCAGCCAGATCGTCAGCGGCAGGAGCGCGGCGAGGAAGATCGCGGTTTCGCCGAGCGGACCGGTCCAGGCGCCGGAGAGGCGCGACTGCGCCAGGAGCAGGACGCTGCCGATCAGCGCCGGGAACAGGAAATAGGGACTAAGGCCGGGGAGCAGCGCGGCGGTGACGATGGCGAGCACCGCGAACCAGCCCCACACCGACAGCGCCACCATGCGGGCGCGGGCGATGCGCGACGCGAAGATCACGACGGCGAGCACGCCGAGCGCCAGCGCGATGCGCAGCCAGATGGGATAGGCGTAAGACGGATCGGGCTCGCCGGAAATCAGTGCCGCGATGGTGAACAGCACCCAGCCGAAAGCGGCGGCGCCGGCCAGTATGACGAGTGGAATCGAGAACGCCGCAAGCCGGCGTCCGATGCCGAGCACTTCGCCGCGCGACAGGAACGCGGCAGCCGCGACCAGCAGCAGCGTCAGCAGGGCCAGCGGCAGCGCCCAGCCGGCGGGCATCCGCGGGATGAACCGGCCGAACAGCGTCAGATAGATCGCGTCGCGCCCCTGCAGCGCCGCGAAGTCGGTCTGCATCAGGCTGGAGACCACGCCCAGCATGTTGTTGCCGTGCATCTGCAAGGTCGAGGGATCGAGATGGGCGCGGGTGTCGAGCGGGGTGTGGTAGTGCGCGACATTGCCGCTGAAGGCGAAGTTGAAGCCGGTGAAACCGTTCGCGAGGAACGGCGTCAGATCGGTGTCGTTGGGCAGAAGCTTGTAGATCACCGCGAACAGCGAGCTGGTGGCGAAGCTCGGCACGCTCCTGTCGTAGAGATCGATCAGGGCGCTGTCGGCGGGACTGGTCTGGAACAGGAGGCTGGGACCGTTGTTGCCGCGGGCCTCGACATTCACGACGACGCCGACGCGCGCCTTCAGTTGCGGGTTGGCGAGAAAGGCCTGGGCGCCGAGCAAGCCGGCTTCTTCGCCATCGGTGATCACCGCGAGGATGGGGTGCTTGGTCTTCAAGCCCCTCGCTTTGAGCGCACGCACGGTTTCGAGCACGGTGGCGACGCCGGACTGGTCGTCGCTGGCGCCGGGACCTGCCGGCACGGAGTCGTAATGCGCCAGCAGGACGATCGCCTTGCCGTCGCCCGGCGCGACCTCGCCGAGCACGTCGCTGACGGTGCCGCAGGCGAAGAAGCCGTATTGCGCGCGGCCATTGCAGCCGGTGGCGGTGTAGACCGTGGTCTTGACGCCGAGCGCGGCGAATTCCTGCTGCACGCGGGCACGCAGCGCGGCATTGGCGTCGCTCGATACCGGATGCGGGATTTCGGGGCCGAGCAAGCGGCCGAGCGTGGCGTTGGCGCGGGCCGAGGAGAATTCGGTGGCGGGCGCATCCGGCCCCTTGGGATCGGGCAGGCCATTCATCGTGCGGCCCAGATACCAGATGCCGAGCGCGGCCAGCGCCAGAATCACGATACGCAGCACTCCGCGCGTGCCGTTGGTTTCCATGACCGCCCTCCCCGACGTTTTGCGGGAGCGTGGCGCGGAAGATGGAGCGTTGTCGAGGGGCTACCTTCCTTTGCCGCACCCCCCATCTCAAAAAATACGTCATCGCCCGCTTTATGCGGGCGACCCAATTTGCGGAGAGAAAAATGGGTTGCCCGGACAGGCCTAGCGACAGCGTGGGCCGGGCAATGACGATTTTGATATGAAGGAAATGCCCAGAACAACTAAACCACAGCCGGCATTTCCGCTGCGGGGCGGGGAGCACGCCGGCGGAAGGGCTGCAGCATCTGGCCGATGAAGCCGGCGGGCATCGGATCGTCGATCCCGAAGACCTGCGGCTGGCGGCGCGGCATGTAATAGGTGCCGAACAGGATGTCCCACAGCGGCAAGGCGCCGGCGAAGTTCTTGTCCAGGCCCTCGTCGGCTTTGGTGTGATGCCAGCGGTGGAAGGCGGGGCTGGTGAACACAGCGCGGAAGGGGCCGAGATCCCAGCTGACATTGGCGTGCACCATGATGGCGTAGAAGGTCGTGAACGGCGTGTAGAGCGCGACCGGCGTCAGGTTGAAGCCGAGCGCCACCAGCGGCACCGCCACGATCAGCTTGGCGCCGATGTCGTTGACCGGATGCAGGCGCACCGAAGACAGCCAATCGAGCTCGGTCGAGGAATGATGCACGGCGTGGAACGGCCATAGCGCGCTGCGATGGAACAGCCGGTGCTGCCAGTAGCCGAGGAAATCGCCCAGCAGGAAAACTTCCACGGCCTGCAGCCACAGCGGCTGCGCGGCGACGATGCCGTGGCCCTCAGCCAGCGTCTTGATATGGAGGCCGAACACCGCGATCAGCGGCAGCGCCACGAGGAAGAGCGCGATGGGCGTGATCGCTTTGGTGACGATGGGCGTCCACAGCCAGTAGACGCAGTCGGTCCAGAAGCCCTTGCGTAAAATCCCCTGCCCCGGCACCGAAGGCCAGAGGCGCGCCAGCACCCAATACAGCGCCGTCAGGCCGCCGAACGCGACGGCCAGACCGATCAGCTGCTGCAGCAAGTCCTTGTGATGGCCCAATTTCGCCCCGCCGGTTGCGACGCCGGTCAAACGCCCGGCAACAGGTTAGTCCGTCGGTGGAACTTCGTCCGTTACCCCTGGGAATATTGTGGGTTGAAAAGTAAGAAAATTGCTCTATATTGCAGCGCACACATGAGTCGGTCGCCAATTCGGGCTTTCGACTTTGGGCGCCCGCAGTGCGCCCCATCAGGAGCGTACTACGACCAGCGTGACGAGCACCGGCGCGGAAGCCGGTATGGAAGACACTCAAGCTTCTTCGCCTTCAGTCTCTTCGACCATTGTTGCCGATCCTTCGCCTGTCCCGGCCAGTACCGGGTTCGACGGCCTTGGGCTTTCGCCCGAAGTGCTGCGCGCGGTGGCGGAAAGCGGCTACACCACCCCTACCCCCATCCAGGCGCAAGGCATCCCCAAGGTGCTGGAGCGGCGCGACCTGATCGGCATCGCCCAGACCGGCACCGGCAAGACGGCGTCGTTCACCCTGCCGATGATCGAGATGCTGGCGCGCGGCCGGGCCAAGGCGCGCATGCCGCGCTCGCTGATCCTGGAGCCGACGCGCGAGCTGGCGGCGCAGGTCGCCGAGAGCTTCGAGAAGTACGGCAAGTTCAACAAGCTTTCGATGGCGCTCTTGATCGGCGGCACCTCGTTCGACGACCAGGACCGCAAGCTCGACCGCGGCGTCGACGTGCTGATCGCCACGCCGGGCCGCCTGCTCGACCATTTCGAGCGCGGCAAGCTGATGCTCAGCCAGGTCAACATCCTGGTGATCGACGAAGCCGACCGCATGCTCGACATGGGCTTCATCCCGGATGTCGAGCGCATCTGCAAGCTGCTGCCGTTCACGCGCCAGACGCTGTTCTACTCGGCGACCATGCCGCCCGAGATCACGCGCCTGACCGAGCAGTTCCTGCACAATCCGGCGCGCATCGAAGTGGCGCGTCCCGCCACCGCCGCCTCGACCATCGTGCAGGAGCTGGTGCAGGTGCCGGCCAATGACTGGGCCAAGCGCGAGGCGCTGCGCCGCCTGATCCGCGAAGCCGGCGACATCACCAACGCCATCGTGTTCTGCAACCGCAAGCGCGACGTCGACGTCGTCGCCAAATCGCTGATCAAGCACGGCTTCAACGCGGCGCCGCTGCACGGCGATCTCGACCAGTCGCTGCGCACCAAGACGCTGGACTCGTTCCGCGCCGGGGCGCTGCAGATCCTGGTGGCGAGCGACGTCGCGGCGCGCGGCCTCGACATCCCCGCGGTCAGCCATGTGTTCAATTTCGACGTGCCGTTCCATCCCGACGATTACGTCCACCGCATCGGCCGCACCGGCCGCGCCGGACGCTCGGGCCACACCTACATGCTGGTGACGCCGCGTGACGAGAAGCAGGTCAGCGCCATCGAGCACCTGACCAAGACCACCATCGCGCGCCGCATCATGAACGACATCGAAGTGCGCGAAGAGCGCAAGCCGCGCCGCGACGAGGAGCGCGGCGGGCGGAATGGCCGGGGCGGGCGCGACCGCGGCCGCCGCGACAAGTTCCGGCCGGAGAAATTCCACGACCATGTCGCGCCGATGGAGCCGACCGCCGTCGTCGAGGCGCCGGTTGCCGCGGCACCAGCTCCAGCAGAGCAGCCCGTTGCCCGCGCCGAGCAGCCGCGTCCTCACGACAAGCCGCGGCACGAGCAGCGCGAACGGCACGAGAAAAAGCACGAGCCGCGCCGCGATCATGCCAAGCCGCACGACCACAAGCCGCGCGAGCCGAAGCATCGGGCGCATCAGGACCGCAAGAACGACGCGACGCCGGTCAAGCCGGAGAAGCACGAATTGCCGGCTTTCCTGTTCCGTCCGGTGAACCTGCCCAAGAAGGCCGACGCTTAAGTCGCGTGGCGGAGATCCTTGCGCATCTGCAGACGCACATCGCCAAATGGCAACTGACGCTCGATGGCGCGCCGTTCGAGACGCATTCGTCGTGGCTGGCGTTCGTCCGGCACCGCGAGCGCCCTGCTCTGCTCAAGGTCTTCAAGCCGAACAGCGACGAACTGCGCAGCGCCGACATCCTGCGCCATTGGGGCGATCGCGCCGCGCAGGTGTTCGAGAGCGACGCGCAGGCGCTGCTGATCGAGCGGGCGATGCCGGGCACGCCGCTGACGGACCTCGTGAGCGACGACGGCCGCGCGACCGAAATCTGGTGCGACACCGTCGCGGCGCTGCATGTGAAAGCGGCGCCTGAGGGATGGCCCGACCTGTTCCACTGCGGCCGCAAGTTCAACAATCCCTGGCCTGAGCATGCCGTGCTCACGCGCGATCTGTTCGAGCGCGGCAAGGCGGCGTTCTTCGAGCTGTGCGCGAGCCAGGGGCCGCGGCGCTTCCTGCTGCACCGCGACCTGCACCACGCCAACATGATCCGCG